>CALCTI010000060.1 GCA_937894105.1 uncultured cyanobacterium | reverse complement strand
TCAGCCACAATATGGCGGAACTCTTCACCGTCAATGGTTTCGCGGTCTACCAGCAGGTCAACCAAGCGATCCACAACCTCGCGGTTGTCTTCGACTAGCTTCAGGGTGTCCTGATAGCAAGCTTCGGAAATGGCGCGAACTTGAGTATCAATGCGAGCCGCAACTTTTTCCGAATATTCAGAGCGAGAAGCACCCAGGTCACGTCCCAAGAAAACTTCGCCTCCTTGGCTTTCCAGAGACAGGGGACCTAAGTCGGACATGCCGAAGCGGGTCACCATCTGGCGTGCCATGTTAGTCACCTGCTGCAAGTCGTTGCTAGCACCGGTGGTAATCTCGGAGTCGCCAAACACAATTTGCTCAGCGGCACGACCACCCAAAGCACCGCAAATGCGAGCCAGTAACTGCGATCGCGACACCAGCATCTGATCTTCACTGGGGGTGAACCAGGTCAAACCACGAGCCTGACCTCTGGGAATTAGGGTGACTTTCTGCACCGGGTCGTGATCCTTCAGCAAAGTACCCACGATCGCGTGCCCCACCTCGTGGTAAGCCACCAAACGCTTACTCTTGCTGTCCACCATCGTCGTACCTTCCATACCGGCAATCACCCGGTCAACGGCATCATCAATTTCCACCATTTCAATGGCTTCTTTGCGACGGCGGGCGGTCAAAATTGCAGCCTCATTCAGCAGGTTTGCCAAATCGGCACCGGTAAAGCCAGGAGTCCGACGGGCGATCGCTTCGAGAGAAACCTCTTCCGCCAACTTCTTATTACGGGCATGCACTTCCAACACCGAGCGGCGTCCTTTCACATCAGGAGCCTCAACGGTTACCTGACGGTCAAAACGGCCGGGGCGCAACAGGGCAGAGTCCAGCACGTCGGGACGGTTGGTCGCCGCAATAATAATGATTCCGGTATTCCCTTCGAAACCATCCATCTCGGTCAGCAACTGGTTCAGAGTTTGCTCCCGCTCATCGTTACCGCCGCCAATACCAGCTCCCCGCTGGCGACCTACGGCGTCAATCTCATCAATAAAGATGATGCAAGGGGCATTTTCCTTGGCTTTCTTAAACAAGTCGCGTACGCGGGATGCACCCACACCCACAAACATTTCCACAAATTCAGAACCAGAGATGCTGAAGAACGGTACGCCCGCCTCACCCGCGATCGCCTTTGCCAACAGGGTTTTACCGGTTCCCGGAGGGCCCACTAGCAAAACGCCCTTGGGAATCCGAGCACCAATCGCCGTGAATCGCTCAGGCTTCCTCAGGAAGGTAACCACCTCTTCCAGCTCTTCTTTGGCTTCATCAACGCCCGCCACATCATCAAACAAAACGCCAGTTTTCGCGTCCATTTGGAACTTGGCGCGGGACTTACCAAAATTCATCGCTTGACCAGGACCGCCGGGCACGTTGCTGGAGCGGCGGAACAGGAAGAACAAGCCCACAACCAGCAAAATCGGGAACACCAAGTTGCCCAAAATGCCAAACACAGCGCCATCGTTGCGCACCGGATGGGAATCCAAATTAACGCCGGACTCGCGAATCTTAGACACCAAATCAGGAGCCGCTATGGGCAAGTCCACCCGCAAGCGCTGCACCCGACCGTCTAGCTCAGGGTCAACAGCTTCAACGATCGCCGTTTGCCCGCCTTCATAAAGGTCCACCGACGTCACCCGACCCGCGTCGAGATACTCCAAAAAGCGACCGTAGGTCATGCGAGTATTCGCCGCGTTCTGTCCGGCACTGGTCGTGCCCACGTTGTTAGAAAACGCCCCTTGCCATAGGAAAAATCCCACCACCAAAACGGGCAGGGTCCATAGCAGAATGACTCTCCAAGGTAGTTTCATCGATATCGCCCCTATGAGAACGTCTAAAAAAGTTTGCGATCGCCACAACAAAGCTTGAAGGTCTTAAATTATCAGCATTTCCGGCTCCCAGAGACCCAGAATTCCCGGGTTTGAGGCCAATAACTGACTTGATAAGCCGTCTCAGCTAATCGGCGCTGTCACGCGATATTGTTCGCGAAGTCTTAATTTGAAAATAATTTCTGAAAATTAATTTCAAAGCGGTCATTTCTTAATTAAATGTAACCTATCGTTAAGCAAGGCGACAAGAAGACTCTTTTTCGCATCAGCTTCTTCCATCGCCAGCCCTGGTGTGGGACAGATTTATTTGTTTTCTCTAATTTACTTTTCCTGAGCGGATTGTTCCCCTAAGGCAATATCAAGCTTGCAAGTATTGGGACGCAAAGCCGCTAGCATGGTCGATTAACCCCTGGACTCTCAGCGATCGCCCAGGGTTACCCTAGCAAAGCCGTGGGAAAGACCAGACCCCGTTCCTGCCACATCTGACGGAGTATTGCCGGGGAAAGGGTGAGGGCGATCGCTCCCTTCCAGCGCCTCCAGCTCATCGAAATGGCGCAAAATACTGTCTTGATTCTGAGAGCGCCTGATATCTAAAGAGCTCAGAGTCTTCAAGCGCTTCAGATACTCATGGTCACTCACCTGCCGCTCAGCCACCATCTTTGCCAACACTTCCGACATTTCTGGGCGCAGGGACAACAAATGAGAAAATGCCGTCGGCGACAGCTCCAGAAGCTTAACGTTGCTGGTGGACAAAACGGTGGAAGTGCGACGAATGCCGGACATCAAAGAAATATCGCCACTAAGCGCCCACGGATCC
>CALCTI010000059.1 GCA_937894105.1 uncultured cyanobacterium | reverse complement strand
TCATGCTCAAGCGCCTCGCTGCTAATGCTTAGAGATCTCAAATGGGCTCTATAAAAGTCACTCCATTGGGTAGCGAGGCAGCCAGCGATCGCTAAGCCTGCCGTTGGCGAAGCATGGGCGAAGCTCAGCACTCCTTGAAGTGTCCTTTGTCGCAATAGGGTCGCGATAAAACAAAGAGTATTAGGGGCTGAAAGCGTCACAGCTATTACTTTAGAGGATTAATTGATAACAGCCTCTAATTGACAACAACCCCTTGTGACAACTTCTAGAGCTAAGATTTAAGCCCCTCGTAACTTAGGGCGATGCCTGCAATGATGGCGATCGCCCCCACAGCCACCCCAACGCTGGGCTGCTCTTCAAAAATCCAGAATCCCAACATGCTGGCTCCGATAGGCTCAATTAGGATCACCAGGCTGGTGGTGATAGGTGAAAGTTGGGTCATGGCCCAGTTCAGGCTGCTGTGACCAATCAACTGAGGGATAAGAGCGCTGAGGAGCACGCATAGATAAATCCACGGAGAATGGGAGCCGTAGGTTTCGCCGGTGATGACGGGGAGGGGGGCGAGGGCGATCGCCGCTACACCGCTGGTGACAAGGGCGTAGGTGCCGGGCGAAATCCCACGTCGCTGGGCAGTGCGTCCCATTAAAAAGTAGGCGCTAAAGGCCCAGGCTCCCCCTAGGGCTAAGAAATTTCCCAACCACGGCTGATGTCCGGCGCTGATTTGGGGAGACCAACTGACAATGGCGCTGCCAAGGAGGGCAACGGCAATTCCGCCCATGGTGCGACGGCTAGGGCGATCGCCAAACAAAATCCAGGTTGCTAGGGCAATCCAAATGGGATTGGTGGTTACCAGCACCGTTGAAGCGACAATGGAGGTGTAAGCCAGGGAAGTAATCCAGGTGCCAAAGTGTAGGGCGAGGCAAAGACCAGCGGCGAACGCCCAGCCATAGCCAGCCCAGGACCTCGGACGAGGCGGCGGTGGATCCAGGGGAGCGGAGGAACGGCGAAATTTTGAATAGAGCCAAAGGGGGAGAAGGCTGATGGCCGCGACTCCCACTCGCCCGGCGGCCAAAAACAACCCAAAGCCCACTAAATTTGGCGCGGACGATAGGTCGCCCTGGAGCGCGTTCTCCACCATTGCCCAGCGGGAGAAAATTGCTCCAGTGGAAATAGCCAAGACCCCAATGGCCAAAATTAAAACTGGCTTAATTTCGGCAGCTCGGCTCATGGATTTTGTCACTGGCTAACGTGGCACTTTAAGATGAACAAGGCTGAATAAAACCACCAGAAAAAAGCAACGAGAGTAAAGCCATAGGAACACAATCATGGCAACACGGGCATAAAAATAAAGTTGCAAAAATAAAGCTACAAAAATAAAGCCACAAAAGTAGTGTTGCGTTCTTGTGGCGTTTGACGTTTTCGTCCTATTCTTGCCGTATTTATCATCAGCGCTTCGTTGGCATATCTAACTTGTAACGCCCATGCACGCCCTTTCAATTCCCACTTGGATGGTTCATATTTCCACCGTTATTGAGTGGATTACAGCAATTATTTTGGTGTGGAAATTTGCAGACATTACTGGCTGGGGGGCGTGGCGGCTCCTGTCTTGGGGGATGTTGCCCGCATTGGTCAGCGCCATGTGTGCCTGTACGTGGCATTTGTTTGATAATTTGCCCACGCTGGAGTGGCTGGTAACGGTGCAGGCGGGCACAACATTACTGGGAAATATCACCCTATGCGGGGCAGCGTGGTGGATTTTTCGCCAGTCCCATGGACAATCGCCCTCGGTGGAGGGTGACCCAAAGGACTAATCACCCTAAAATTGCTCAAGGCTCATGGGAATTTTCAAGACCGCCCCTATTGTCTACGTTTCCCTTTATGCATTTTCTCCGCCATGATTTTGGTTATTGATAACTACGACAGCTTTACGTTTAATTTGGTGCAATATTTAGGGGAACTGGGTAAAAACTGGGCGATCGCCACTGATATTCAGGTGTTTCGCAACGACAAAATCACCTTAGATGAAGTGCGCCAATTAAATCCTGATGGCATCGTAATTTCTCCCGGTCCCGGGCGACCGGACGATGCTGGCGTTTCTATTGATATTATTCGCGAATTGTGCACCTCGCAACCCATTCTCGGGGTATGTTTAGGGCACCAAAGTATGGGCCAAGTTTTTGGTGGAAACGTGGTTGCCGCACCGGAATTAATGCACGGAAAAACTTCGCCCATTGTCCACAAGAACGTCGGAATTTTTACCAACATTGAATCTCCGATGGAAGCAACGCGATACCACAGTTTAGTCATTGATCGCGACAGTTGTCCTGACTGTTTAGAAATTACCGCCTGGGTGGAAGACGGCACCATTATGGGGGTACGACATCGCGATTACAACCATATTGAAGGGGTGCAATTTCACCCGGAAAGTATTTTAACGAAAGTGGGGAAAAACCTTTTGGAAAACTGGCTAACAGCAGTGCAAAGCTTTCAAGATCAACAGGAAGGTCAGCGAGCCTCAGCCTAGCTAAAGGACTCTGATTAAGAGACGATTAAACAACAGGATCCTCACCGGATTAAATAGACACAAAAACTGCTACTCTCATACCGTTACTAACAGGAGAAACCATGAAACGTCGCCAATTAATTCGCTATGGAGCCATGGGAATGTTGGCCAGTGCCGGAGCAGTATTGGGAGGGCGAAATCGGGCGATCGCCGCCGAGCAGCTCAGTATTGAATACTACGGGCACACCTGTTTCCGACTGATTAGTAGCGGTTTAACGGTTCTAAACAATCCCTTTAAACCGGCAGGATGCACTGAAAACTATGCTGATCCTAGCCTAGAGTCCGACGTAGTTACTATTAGTAGCCACTTGTTAGATGAGGGCTACATTCAGGACCTGCCGGGGAATCCTGGATTATTAAGAAGACCTGGGCTGTATCGATTTAAAGGGGTGCAGTTTCAAGGGTTAGGAATGGCCCATGATCGCGTGGATGGATTCCGCTTCGGACGCAATATCGCTTGGCTATGGGAACAGGCAGGGCTAAATATTTTTCATATGGGCGGTGCCGCTGGAGAGTTGGATTCAGAGTTGCGAATTTTAATTGGGCAGCCTGATATTTTGATTTTGCCCGTTGGAGGTGGGGAAAAAGCCTTTATCGCCCAAGAAGCGATCGCCGTCATTAATGAATTAAACCCTCGACTAATTATCCCCAGTCACTACCGAACGAAAGCGGCCAACAGCGAAACTTGCGATATTGACCCCGTCGACGTATTTATCAAAGCCCTTGGTAGCGATCGCGTCGAAACTATTAATAGCTCTCGTATTACGATTACGGCTCAAAGCTTACCTGAAAGTGGTTCTCCTATTATTCGAGTGCTTTCCCCTGTGATTGTAACCCCTTAGAAAATACACCTTGAAAAAGCTATTTTCATAGGGCATTTTTCCTTGAGATATGTCCTTTGTGAAGCCGACGCTTGTTGCTATTAAATTAGTCCTAAAAGTTGCATTTATGATCGATTTAACTGCCGATTTGACCTCTGTTTGGGCTGCTGAATATAAGCACCGTCGCCAACAGTTAATGGAAAAAATCGGTACGGGGGTGGCTATTTTCCGTAGCGCCCCCCATGCGGTTATGCATAATGACGTAGACTATAATTTTCGTCAGGATAGCGATTTTTTCTACATCACCGGATTTAATGAGCCTAACGCCGTCGCAATCTTAGCTCCCAATCACGACGAGCATAAGTTTATTTTGTTTGTTCGTCCTAAAGATTTGAAGGCAGAAACATGGTCTGGTCGTCGCGTTGGGGTTGATGTAGCCAAGGAGAAATTTGGTGCCGATGAAGTTTACTCTATTTCCGATTTAAACGAGCACCTGTCTAAGTATTTAAAAACGGGCGATCGCATTTTCTACCGCATGGGAAATGATCCTAAATTTGACCAGGTTGTTATCAGAAACTGGCAAGCATTAATGCGGAAATATCCCCGAAAAGGCACGGGACCGATCGCCATTGAAGATCCTCGCGCCAAGCTACACAGCATTCGCATGGTGAAAAGCGAGCTGGAGCTGACCCTAATGCAACGGGCGGCAGATATTGCCGTGGAAGCTCATAATCGGGCGCGGGTATTGGCGACTCCGGGGCGCTATGAGTACGAAATTGAAGCGGAATTGGACTATCGTTTTCGGCGATCTGGAGGATTGGGACCGGCTTATCCGTCTATTGTGGCGTCTGGATATAACGCTTGCATTCTGCACTACGTGGACAATAATCAGCAAATGCAGGCGGGGGATTTACTGTTAATTGATGCGGGTTGTTCCGTAGACTATTACAACAGCGATATCACTCGAACTTTTCCCGTTGATGGAAAATTTACCACTGAACAAAAGATTTTATATGAGTTAGTTTTAAAGGCTCAAGAGGCGGCGATCGCTGAAGTTCAACCGGGCAAGCCTTACATGGATCACCATAATTTAGCCGTACGAATTATCACCGAAGGGCTGGTGGAATTGGGGCTACTAAAAGGAGACATTGACGACTTAATTGAAAAGAAGTTGTATGAAACCTTTTATATGCACAAAACAGGGCATTGGCTAGGACTCGATGTGCACGATGTGGGAATTTATCAATGTGGCGACGATCCGTTTTATTTGCTAGCGGGACATGTGCTAACGGTTGAGCCGGGAATTTATATTTCGCCCGACGCCGACCACCCTGAAGATCATCGGGAAGAACAGCCTCCCATTGGCGATCGCTGGAAGGGGATTGGTATTCGCATTGAAGACAATATTGCTGTTACGGAAACTGGTAATAAAAACCTCACGGAAGCCTTACCTAAGCAGATCTCTGAATTAGAATCTGGCATTTAGAATAAAACTTTCATGAGGATATTTTCAGACAGTTTTGAGGATATTTCAGGCAGTTTTCAAGGTGCTATTTAAGCAGAAAAGCCCGCACTAAAACAACAGGGAAATTCTGCCTAGCTATTTTTCTTGGTAGGGAAATTTCATCCTCCTGCCAAATGATTTAGTCAGGACTACGATTGCGCTTCGACGATCGTTTCAGTTGGGTTGGAATCGTCTAGGCTGAGGGTAACAACCTTGGTCTTTTCTGCCTCGGTTTTCGGCAAAGTCAAGGTCAAAACGCCATTCTCGTAGGCGGCTTTTGCCTCAGTATGATGCACCCGCACGGGTAGTTCAAAGGTGCGTTGGAAACTACCGTAGCGGAATTCGCTGCGACGCTTGGTTTCCCCGGTGGACGGAGAAATTGCTTTGCGATCGCCCCGCACCGAGACCGATTCGGCAGACACATCCACCTGAATGTCTCGCTTGTTCATTCCAGGCAGTTCAATCCGCAGGTAAATAGCGTCTTCGGTTTCTTCAATTTCCGCAGACGGGATAAAAGTGGTTACGGCATCATTGCCCAGAAGCTCGTTAAAAATTGAGTCGTCGAAAAGTTGATCAAGTTGTCGACGCAAAGAATCAACATTGGTATAAGGTTGCCAACGTAAGATAGCCATGAAATATGTTCCCAGTTGTGTTTTTACGAAAGTATATTCAACAGAAAACTGAAAGAATCGAAAAGCAAACTATCAGCAAAGGTCAATAGATTTAAAGTAGCTAGGTGATGTTCGTTGCCTTTCGTTTTCTGTTGTTACTACCATAACGTCAGGAGAAAGATGGGGTATTCGGTTCACCGAAAGGGACTAATTCGGCTTCCCGAATCTTGATTTCCAATAGCCTTTCCGACAGTTCTTTTATGAAAAGAACTGTCGGAAAGGTCGTCTTGGGGCTATCTATTTTCAAGCAGGATTTACCCTAACCGTTTGCTTTATTGCTGAGGGGAGCCCTGGGGAGAGGGTTGAGCGGCGGGCGGTGGAGACGCAGGGGCGGATTCGGTGGGGGCAGGCTCGGCGGGGGCGGACGGGGAGGAGCGGTTATTGGGATTGAAGACGCCCACAAGGGCAACGCTGATGCCTAAGGCGATCGCCGCCATCGCCGCAATGCCCCGCAACGCTGGCCAACGATTACTTTCCAACACTGACGGCGCGCCGGAATCCACCGTAACGGCGGACGGTGCCGACAAACTGGGATCCACCATCAGGTCACCGACCGCATTAAGATCCGGCAAGGGGTTGATCCTATCTCCGGTGGACAGGTCCATGGGATCGCCGAATAGTTGTTCTGGGTTGGGGGCGATCGCCGAACTCCTGGGAATCGGAGCAGTAACGGGCTTCGGCGGCGGCGTGGTGATGGGCAGGGTGCTGGTGGATTCCCCTAGCTCAACGGCGCTAGACACAAACTTTTCGATCGCCGTAATTAAATCCTGATTTTGCTGCCGTAAAACCCGGTTATCGCCCTCCGTGGTGGCTAACTGCGCCTTTAGCTGCTCCATTTCCGCCGTTTGCTGACGATAAACCGACAGGGGAACGGACGGGTTGTTGCCGTTGGGCGCACCGGAAGCACCAAAGGATGAAAAGCTGCGGTCTGGCATGTTAGCTACGCGAAAAAGGGTAAATAAACAGATATAAAAGTGGGAAAATACAAGCAAACCCCAGGCGCACGAGCGCACAAATGGCGACGCCAAGTTTTAATAGACCGATTATAGTTAACTCGGATTCGGTTATGTCCGTTGAAGCAAAGCACTTATAGATTATTTAGTCTGGGTCTTAATCTGAGTCCTTAATCCGGGTCTTAATCTGAGTCCGTTTGGCGATACCACTCACTGTTTAACGAAGCGCCGTCCACTAGGGGCTGTCATCATTTAAACCTCAAAGCCTTTCGCTGTAACGGTTTCAGCC
>CALCTI010000058.1 GCA_937894105.1 uncultured cyanobacterium | reverse complement strand
TCGAACTTCAGCCTTTTGACGACACCACCTAATTTCTCAAATTGAGAATTGCTGAATCGGAAAGTTTCGGGGGGATTCGAGGCGTTCCCAAAATATGGGTTTCGGAAATGGGGGAAAAGGTAAATAAGGCCTGACTCGGTATACTTTTGCCTGTTGTGTGGTTTCGTTCTGTGGGACAGGCAGTATGGCTATTTCAGTTTCTTCGCCGCGTGTGATCATTCATGGTGGAGCGGGTGGTTCTTTACGTAGTAAGGGGGGTCTTGAGGCGGTTCGCTCAATTCTTCGAGGGATCGTGACGCGGGTTTATGGGTGTGTTGCGGATGATGGTAGTGCTAGGGATGGGGTTGTTTTGGGGTGTCGGTTGTTGGAGGATGAGCCTCGGTTTAATGCGGGTACGGGGTCGGTGTTGCAGTCGGATGGGCAGGTGCGGATGAGCTCGGCGTTGATGGATGGGGCGAGTTCGCGGTTTAGTGGGGTAATCAATGTGTCGGGGTTGAAGAATCCTATCGAGGTGGCGCAGTTTTTGCAGGGGGAGCGCGATCGCGTCCTTTCTGATGTAGGGGCGAAGGAGTTGCTGCGAGAGCTTCAAGTGCCAGTGTTTAACCCGCTGACGGATTTGCGGCTAAAGGAGTGGATGGAGGAACGTAAGGGGGGATTTGAAAGGACGATGGCGTCTACATTGGCAGAACCTCAGGATGATGAGGCGGGACGCGGAACGATTGGGGTTGTGGTTTTGGATGGGCAGGGGAATATCGCTGCTGGTACGTCTACGGGTGGGAAGGGGTTTGAACGGGTGGGGCGTGTTAGTGATTCGGCGATGCCCGCAGGGAATTATGCCAATGGGGTGGCTGGGGTAAGCTGCACGGGAATTGGCGAGGATATTATCGACGAGTGTTTGGCGGCGAAGATTGTGGTTCGTACGACGGATGGGCTCTCACTGCGGGAGGCGTTTGATCGGTCGATTGGTGAGTCCACTGAGAATAGGCGAGACTTGGGGGCGATTGGATTGGATCGAGCGGGGGCGATCGCTTGGGGAAAAACCAGCGAAATTCTAGTCGCGGCTTATCACGACGGTGAAGAAATTGGCGACACGTTAGAGCTTGGAGACGGAATGCAAGTGGGTAGCTGTGGCGTTTGATTCCCACGAAATTGGCTATCCGGCAGCAACAAATTGACTACCCAGCGGCAACAAAACGATTGAGGGTAAAATGCTCCACCCGTCCGTTGGGAATCACGGCAAGGGTTTGCCCGTTGGTTAGCTGAAGCATCACGCCAGGAGGTGCGCTTGGAGGGGGTGAACCTTCTGGCAACCCTTCTGGTGGGTTTGCAGGGGCGGGCATGGGAACGGCGCGAATTTGATCGGGGGTTAAACCGAATGCTAAGCCGATGCGATCCACGTTGAAATTCCAATCGGTAATCAGGTCGCCGGCGGTGTCGTCCAGACGCAGTACAAATATATCAGCGCCTTCTCCCCCCGTGAGGGTGTCGGTGCCTAAGTCGCCCCAGAGGGTGTCGTTACCTTGTCCACCGATGAGCACATCCTGAGCCTTGCCACCGTGGAGAAGGTCGGAGCCGTCGCCACCAATAACTTGGTCGTTGCCACGATTGCCGAAAAGCACGTCATTATCAGCGCCGCCGTCGAGGGTGTCCCAATTACGCCCCCCGGTGATTACGTCGGGACCGTCGCCGCCGTTGAGAATATCGTCGCCTTGGTTGCCACTGATGGTGTTTGCGCTTTGGTATCCGGTGATGATTTCGTTGCCGCTCAGGGCCCGTACTCCATCGGGAGAGATGGTGATTAGTCCAGGGGTGATTTCAAAGCGATCGTCAAGGTTGGTGAGGTCGAAAAAGGCGTTTGTCATAGAAGGGTGGGTTGACTTGCCTGGAGTAGGTAAGCGATTCCAGTTGTTGGCGCAATCTTTAGGGTCATTTCAGCGGTAACCTAACTTTTTGCGATCGCCCTCATATCCTTGGTGACGAGCACTAAAGACCTCATCTTCATTAGGCATTTCCGGTGGCGATCGCCCGATCCAAAGCTGTGCGAAGGGTTTCAATGCGCTGGCGATTGAGCCCCAGGTCAGATTTCCCTAGACGAGAGGCTGAGCGCACATGAATTAGATTTTTATCGCGATTTAAGACAAATTCCACGTCGTCAACAAACCCCATCAAAGAGGTCTTGAATTCTGCATAAAGATAATCAGCGCCTTCCGTAATCACGGTGGCGTTGTCTTGGGCTTTGACGATCGCCACTAAGGCAGCAAAGGCTTCATCGCTGGAACCGGTGAAGCTAAGGGGGGAAATGGCATGTTGGGGATCAGTGATGTCGGTTTGGCTGCTGACGCAATTGGGACTGTTGGGGCAAGGTTGAAGCTGCCCGTCGGTGTTGCCCAAATTATCGGGGCGGTTTCCAGCAAATAGGCCGCCGAAAATTGATCCCAGCAAAAGTCCTGAGGATGGGGCGACAAACAGTGCGTAGTTGTTGGCGTTGGTGTCGCTGGGGGCATTAGCGGCGATCGCGGAGGGAGACAACACAAGGGCAAAGAAAAGCAGTCCAGCAATCAGCACCCCTGAAACGCTACTAGAGTGCCAACGGCTGGAGATTTTTTTGAAATCCACAATTAAATTAGCCATGACCAAATACCCGCCTGATTGGTAAAAAAGAGTCTTCAAATAGAACGCGCAAGAGAAAAAACGCAACAAAAAAACGTAACGTAAAAAGCACCTGTAGCGCTTTTCTCAATGGTACAGGTGCTTTTATGTTTTAGTTTTGACTGACGGTATCGCTAGGATATTTTCAATCCGTGACTTAGCGGCGATCGCCCGAAGATGCTAACCGAGGACGCGGGCGCGGAGTGCTACGGGAACCACCACGAGAGCGTCCACCTCCATTACCACGATAACCGCCGCCTCCAGAACGACGCTTGTTTGGCTTACGAGGTGCCGGATGGTCGTCAACATAATGGCTTTGGGACTGCCACTTGGGACACTCATTGTCATAAACCATTTGCAACGCCGCCGCTGCCACAGCCCGCAAATCATAGTCCTCGCTCATCTGCGACACCAGCGGCAAGAAAGCTGCCCCCCGCTCGCCAGCCAGAGCATCGCCCACAGTCACCTTGAGCTTTTCAATGCGATAAGCCTCTACCTCAGCCCGCTTCGGTAAATCTTTGACCTCCACATTTTGCCGGGTATGGCGTTCAAGATGGCGCAACCGATAGCGCTCCATGTGTTGCAGTATCGTGATTGCCTTACCCGCGCGCCCCGCTCGTCCAGTACGTCCAATGCGGTGAATATAGTTCTCTAAATTATCCGGCAGGTCATAGTTAATAACGTGGGTCAAATGATCCACATCAATACCCCGCGCCGCAATATCCGTTGCCACTACCCAGCGCAGGTGTCCTCGTCGGAAACGATTAAGCAACCGCTCCCGCTGAGCCTGGTTTAAATTACCGTGGTATTCATCGACGCTAAAGCCCGCAGCCTGTAGCAGCATCGTCATATCCGTCGCGGCCTGCTTAGTGCGCACAAAAATAATGGCAGACTCAGGATCTTCCAGTTCCAAAATGGGCTGGAGGGACTGCATTTTGGAGCAGCCACGAGGCAGGATATAGGCTACCTGAGCAATGCGAGACGGAGCAGTCTCCGCTTGCTTAACGGTTACCGTTACCGGATCATTTAGGAAGCGAGCCACCAGTTTACGAATCTGCGAGCTCATGGTTGCCGAGAAAAAAGTATTTTGACGGCTGTCGGGCAAGGCAGAGAAAATCCGCTCAACGTCTTGAATAAAGCCCATATTAAGCATTTCATCGGCTTCGTCGAGCACCGACCAAATAACTTGATCCAACTTAAGCTCTCGGCGCTCAATTAGATCAATGACGCGACCGGGGGTGCCCACCACAATTTGGGTCCCTCGACGCAGTCGTTGGATTTGTCGGTCAATGGATTGCCCCCCATACACGGAGGTAACCCACAGGCGGCTGGGACCAATAAAGGTCTCCACGGCCTGTGATACCTGCATCGCTAACTCGCGAGTGGGAGTCAAAATGATGGCTTGGACCGCTTTGAGGTGGGGATCTACACGCTCAAGCATTGGCAGACAAAAGGCGGCGGTTTTTCCGGTGCCCGTTTGAGCTTGCCCCACAACGTCTCGTCCCTCTAATAAGGGAGGAATCGCTTGAACTTGGATAGGAGTTGGGGTTTCAAACCCAATGCTAGCTAGGTGTGTAACGCGCTCTTCCGAAAGACCAATGTTATCGAAGGAAAGGGTCATGCTTTCTCTATTATTTCAGGGTGATTAACAAACCCAAAATCGCTGAGTTTATCCCCTCCTTCAATCGCTAGGTCGTCGCTGTCGTTGGTGGTCTCGATACGAGCGAGCTAACCAGCTTCTGCGTTTTTTTACGCGTTTACTTTCGCGTTTACTTTCGCGTTTTTTACCGTTGCGTTTGCGCCTGTAAAAAAAAGGTTGGGACTTTGCCGTCTGACTAGCCTAGTACCGTTTCCGGTGTGTCGTCGCTAGCCGGCTTTAATCGGCAATGTTGGGTAAACAAGTTTAAGGCGCACTATTGCGACTTCGAGACTTGCCACTACTTAAGATAACTTAAAAGACGTTTAATGATCGTAAATTTTTCAATTGTTTTTATTCTAACTGTGCTAAGAAATGGTTCGATTGTGGCGATCGCCTTAGAATAATCCCCCAGAAGACCGCCTGAAGTGGCAGGAAGACGCCTATTGGAGGTCCTACCTAGCTCCAATCCTCTGTATTTTGATTGCGACGACGGACGGAGTACACGTCCCCTTGGCTATGAATGTCGCGGGTTTTGGAAAAAAGCTCTTGCTCGTTTAGATTCCATTGTTTCAGAATTTTGTCCAGGTCAGCGCGAATTTGCCGTGCACCGGGAAATCCGTCATAGCGGATACGTAGTCGGGCAAGCTCCGCCAAATTGTAATCAGTGGGTTCCCCTTGGATTAGAGACGCGACGATTTGTCCGTCGGGACGCTCTTGGGGATGGGATTGGTCTTTTTGTTCTGTTGTACCCATGGGTGTGGCTGTGAATTTTGCAGTGCTTTTGAAATGATTATTCTAATGACGACTCAGCGATCGGGTTGGGCTTAGCGATGTGGGGTAGTCCCCAGCCGAGTTTTTCCCGTAGTAGTTTGAAAAATTCTGGAGATTGCAGACGGATAAATTGGCTTTGGTAGGGCGATCGCTCTAGCCGGACGCGATCAGTGGGGCTAACGTAGCAGCCCGCATTGCCATCGACGGTCATCACGATGGGATTGGAGGTGGCAGAAAAGACGGTGACGGGCTCCCTGTCAGAAAAGACCAGGGCACGAGAGGCGAGGGAGTGGGGACAAATGGGAATAAGCTGAAGCACCGGCACACCGGGGGTGACAACGGGACCTCCAGCGGATAGGGCGTAGGCGGTGGAACCGGTAGGGGTAGCGAGGATAATTCCGTCGGCGGCAATATCGACGGCGGCATGTTGACCGATTTCAATTTCAAAATGGCACATGCCCGTTAAAGGTTCTCGATGGAGCACCATTTCATTCAGGCAAAGGGCTTCCCAGGTCACTTGGTTCTGTTGCCACACCTGCACGGTTATCATCGTGCGTGTTTCGATGGTGTATTTTCCGGCGAGGACTTGGGCGATCGCCCTTTCCAATTCCCCCAAATACCCCTCCGTCAAAAAGCCCAAATGTCCCGTGTTAATCGCCAGCACCGGCACGTTTAACGGAGCCACCTGGCGCATTGCTGACAGCACGGTGCCATCTCCGCCCAGGACCACCACAAAATCTAAGGATCGATCAAATCCTTCCGGCACCAGCTTTTCAATGGAAACGTAGCAACTGGGCTTGTCAAATTCTGAACAACCTAGAATGCCGCCCCATCCGGAGGCCATGTACACTTTATGCCCAAGTTTCGCCAGTCGCGCCTTCAATTGCTGGGCCGCTTGGCAAGCAACAGGTTTGGCATCGTTGTAGATCACTCCAACTTGCTGAATTTGGGAGTGTGGCGCAGTCGACATCTAGGGGAGAAAGGGGCAACAAGAAATGGCGTGCTTGAAAAAAGACGCTAGGAAGAAAGAGAAGAATACAGAACTGGATTCGAACCAGTAAGTTCTGCTAACCAATGAATGCTGCCAATTCAAAACATTACACCTATTTTGAATCCACAGATTTTCTTAAAAGCTTCCTTAAGCTTCAAACCTGTTGAGACGGGCATGTGTAGCGATAGTAGCCCAGAGTGTGCGTGCCGTGACAGTGTGTCTTAAAACCGCAAGCTTTTTTTACGCTTGTCCTGTCTGGCTTTGATGGTTTTTTCGTAATCAATTTCCCGAAGCTTTTTCATAATTCGGCTAAAGTATTCATCCAGATAAGCCTCAATGGTGGTAATTTCCTCGGGATCAATGCCCAACATCTGGTAGGTTTCTTCCATGTCGGCGGCGAGGGGGGTACCGCTGGCGAAAATTTCGGCGAAGGCGAGGCGATCAGCAATATTGTTAGTCCATTTAAACCAGCGGGCGGTTTGTTGGACAAATTTCATCACGGCGATCGGGGTACGGGTCACCCGAGCATCTCGCTTCGACAGGCGCTCGCACAGATTGATAATTTCGTCGGCACTCCAAGCGCGGGAGCCCACCACCGGCAGGGTTTTACCGATGGAGTCGGGGCTGGTAAGGGATTTGACGGCAAATTTAGCAATGTCCTGGGTATCCATGTAGGCGATCGGGGAGTTGCGCTCTGCCACCCACACGTTTTGATTGTCCAAAACAGGAATAGCAAACTGTCCCACGAGCCCTTGCAGAAAGCCGCAGGGGCGCAGGGTAGTGTAGTCCATTTCCATCTCCGCCAAGTACAGCTCCGTACAGCGCTTAATGTCCATCAAGGTGACATGGGAATATTTCTCGCAGTCGAGAATCGAGAAAAAGACGTAGCGCTTTACCCCTGCCGCTTTGGATGCCTGAATCAAATTTATTTTGCCTTGCCAGTCCACCTCACGAACGCCGAGGCTATCGGTGGCGCGAGCGGTGGCGGCGTCAATAACGGCGTCGACGGGGTCGGCGAAGGCTGCGGGAATAGTGTCGGGACGATAAATATCGGCTCCTACTAGCTCGGCTCCCCATTCCCTTAAAAAGGAAGCGCGACTGTAACTGCGCACTAAACAACGAACGTCGAATCCCTCATCAAGGGCACGACGGACCACTTGCCTGCCTAGGGTGCCTGTGCCGCCGACTACTAAGATTTTCATGAGGGATTAGTTAACAATCGTAAACTTTCTCTAAGATGCTATCAGAAACTGTTCCTTAACCTACGCTTTCGTGGTGATTAAGTGGACCGTCGCACTGAGTGCACTTTGCTCCTGGGAGCGCAAAAGAATGGGCGCATCTCCCAGCTGGGCTGAATATTCACTGCGACAGGAAAATTATTACAAAATCACTGAGGCCAGGGAAAGTTTCTCAGTTATGGGCATCGAACAGATTATACGGCGAGTAGCAGGCAGCAGCGATCAGACGATCGCTGCTGCGGAAAAATCGTTAGGCGGATGAAGAGAGACCTGCCTCGATTTTTGTTCATGGCGTGGCGGGGGATGGAGGACTTATTCACCGCCTCCTTGCAAACGAAGCAGTACAAAGCCGCAGGATAGGCCGACTAGAACTACGAAAAAGGAAAGGAAAGCAGCGTTAAAGATTTCGGCAGCCATAGAGTTTCTCTTGAAGTCGGGTGTTTAAGAATATTGAAGCCCATAGGAGGGTGATTAGGTCCGTGATCATGGGCGCGGTGCCTTTTAATCACGATAGTTTTAGAGCCCTATCTTTTTGGATCAATATTTCTGCATTTTGGATCAATATTTCTGCATTATTTTACCAAGGGTTTTTTTGAGGGATGGGCGATCGCCGCCTCTAGTAACGGAACTTAAAAATATTAAGGAAAACAACAAAAAGTTAAGGGGAAGAGACTGTCCAAAGCAGTGTGTTGTGGTGCACTTGGACGTGGCCGCCGCCGGGAAATGGGGCGGTTTGGGTGCGATTGGGAGCGGTGATAAGGGTAATAACGCTTTCGATCGCTAGAAAGGTAACGGATTGGGGACAGTGTTGATTGAGCCAAAGGTACAGTGATCGCCGCTGAAGGGCTAATGGCAATGGCGCAAGCACTGCGCGATCCAGCTGATGGGGTGGGGTGTGGCGATCGGCGGCGGCATCTTTCAAAATTTTTTCGGCGCACTGGTCCAAGTAGTCCGATTCCGCCTGAAGGCGATCAGCGGTGCGAGCAAGGATTGATTCGGCTTGGGGATTGAAATGCTGCCTTAGCAGAGGTATGATTTCGCCGCGCATTCGATTGCGACTATAACTAAAGTCGTAAATACTACTGTCTTCCCAGGGAGTCAGGCATAAATCTTGGCAGCCATGAGCCGAGTCGGCTAGCGTCCAGTCC
>CALCTI010000057.1 GCA_937894105.1 uncultured cyanobacterium | reverse complement strand
ATCACTTAAAATCCGAATTTAATACTTAGGCTAAGATGGTGCAAAATACCAGCCATAAGGGTTAAACTCGCGAACCGAGGTTACACGAGGCTACAACAAATAGCGTACGATGGGGCGCTGTAATGGCTGAGATAAGAGAATCAGGGGCTTTGGATAATTCTGTTGGAAGCGATGAGTCATGTGTTCCACGCTCGCAGCAGTTATTAAAGCGGGCGATCGCCCTGGCAGTTTGGCAGGTTGCGTTGGTGTTGGTGCGCTGTAACTATGGTTCACTGGAGCAGGCGTGGATTGAGAATTTGCCCAAGCAAGACCCATGGCAAGGACTCCATTGGGTCCATGTGTTGCCAGAGCTGCAGGATTTATTAGAGCCGTTAGAAGCAACGACAGCCATTGGTGAACCAACGGCGGTGATGGTGTCGGGGCTCAGTAATTTGGTGGCGTTGGATGGGGCGCTGACACAGGCAAATCAGCTACGCGATCGCTTTAAAAGTCTTCCCTGTCCGGTGGTGCTGTGGCTGTCGGACCAAGCCCTAGAACAGTTTGTTAAGTTGGCTCCCGATTTAAAAAGCTGGGCGGCGACGCCGGTGATGATGGAGGTGTCCCCTGGTGAGCTGTTGGACTTTTTGGGCGATCGCACGGAGACGATTTTTCAACAGGCGTTAACGGTGTCTGGGGGCTACAGCTTAGAGCTGCCTATTGGTGAGTTTTCCATTTCTGCTCAGGTGTTTCAGGGGCTGGTAGAAGGGCGCGGAGAGTTGGCGGAAGCGAGTATGCCCTGTCCCCCTGCGTTGGAGGCGAACTATTGGTTTGCGTTGGGATTAGAGGCTTATAGCAGTGGAGAGATTGATAAGGCACGAGGGCTATTTGAGGAAAGTGGGCGATTTTGGGAAAAGATTTTAGGGCAGGAAGCGATCGCCGAAAAAGAAGGTAGAAATACCCCGGAAAATGATCCTAAAACTGGTTTAGAAAAGAGTAAAAATGGGCGTTTAACGGTTAGTAACAACGATAAAGAACAGGATGAAATATATGAAAAAGAGTTAGATCAAACTTGGGGGCAAAACGACCGAGCGATTAGTCGATATTGCTTATCCATTTATTGGTTAAGTCGCTGTTATTGTTGGTCCGATCCCTACGAGGGACCCTTGGAGCGATCGCCTGAGCTGGACAAACCTCTGGACAAACAACAGAAATGCGACGACGCCACTGACAGTGCCGCCAGTGCTCAAAATCCAGAGCGATGGGCTCGGGCAGCAACAATTTTAAAAAATGGTGTTGAGCAGGTTCGAATTCATCCCCGGCAAGATTGGGTGGATCGGTTTTTGGTGGGTCCTTACGGCGAATGTTTGATGGGGCTGCGGGACTGGGATGGGCTGTCGGAGTTGATTAGCAGTGCTTTGATTCGCCATCGCCAGGCGCGGCGGGGGTTAGAAATTGCCCGTGATTACCGGCTGTTGGGGGAAATCGCTCTGGGGCGAGGGCGGTGGGAGGAAGCAGAGGAGTCCTTTAAGCGAGCATTGGGAAGTTTGGCGCAGACCCTGTTTGGGGAGTCGGCGAATTTTGCCCTGTGGCCGGACCGATCGCCCAGCAAAATTCAGTTTGGCAACTGGGCGGTGCCGTCGGATATTGCGGTGCGCCGGGGGATTTATCTGTGGCGTCTGGGGGTGGCCTTATGGTGATTGCTTCAGGGTTTATTGGCGAGCGAGTCCCTGGTTTGGGCGCGGCGAATTTTAGAGGGGTTGCCGGGTAGTGAAGCACCGTTATTGGCGGTACTGACCCTGCTGCAAAAAATTTATTTTGCCCAGGGGCGTTATCTGTCGGCGTTTCGCACGAAGCAGCAGCTGCGCCTAACCCAGCATCGATTTGGACGGCTAGCGTTTATTGGTCCTAAGCCCCTGGAGCCTTACGGTGATGGGGACGAGGATACCGTTAAAACGGCAGCGGGAATTGCGCCGGAACTCCGGGCATCGGGGCGATTCCGAGATGTGGAAAATTTGATTGCCCGGCTGGGGCGCAACGACCGGCCGGTTACGGTGATTCACGGGCAGTCGGGGGTGGGTAAAAGTTCAATTATTGGCGCTGGGCTGTTGCCAGAGCTACAGCGGCGCACCGTGGGCGATCGCGATGCGGTGCCGGTGATTGTGGATCGCTATACGGATTGGGTGATGGCGTTAGCGGTGGGGTTGGATATTTCAAGCCCATGGGAGATGGCGCCGCGATCGCCCCAGCCTTCCCAGCCTGCTACCGCGTTGAAATCCCTGCTGCCGTCCAGCGTAGTTGCCGAAGCCGCCGCGATCGCCGCGGCGAAAGTACGCCGCCCGTTGGGATCTGCCCCGGCGAAGGTGAACCTCATGGATCGGTGGTCCCAGTGGGAGGACTTGTCTCTGCCTGGGATCTTCTCTGGGACCTTGTCTGGGGCTCAGCCATCGGAGTTAGGGCTTAATAGGGCCCTGGCGAAGTTGATTTTGTCCCAGGTGCTGGAGCGACTACGCCAGAATGGCGATCGCCAGCAGTTGACGGTGTTGATTTTTGACCAGTTTGAGGATTTCTTTTTAACCTGGCCCCGCTATCGCGATCGCCAACTGGGCTTTGAATTTTTGCGCGACTGTCTGAACTTGCCCTACGTGAAGCTAATTTTCTCGGTGCGGGAAGATTATCTTCACTTTTTGCTGGACTGGGAACGGTCCATGGTGCTGGACGCCATTGATAACAATGTGTTGGACCGCCAGGTGCGCTACGGCATTAATGAGTTTTCCACCGACGATGCGATCGCCACGGTCAATAGCCTGGTGGAGCGATCGCAATTTTCCCTAGAGCCGGAGCTGATTGACGCCCTGGTGCAAGAGTTGGGGGCAGAATCAGGACAGGTCAATCCCATTGAACTACAGGTAGTGGGAGCCCAGTTGCAAACGGACTGTGTAACGACTCTGGGGGCTTACCAGCAATATTACGGCTCCAAAAATCAAGTGGTGGAGCGGTATTTACAACACACCATTCGCGACTGTGGGGCGGACAGCGAAGGAATCGCCTGGCAGGTGCTGTATTTGCTGACTGCGGAAAACGGCACTCGTCCGTTAAAAAATCGTTCGGAGCTAGAAATTGAAGTGGGGGTCGCGGGAGATGTCCTGGATACGGTGCTGCAAATTCTAGAAGGTGCTGGACTAATTATGGTCTTTCGTGATCGGTCAAGCTGGCTGTATCAGCTCGTTCACGATTATCTAATCAGCTACATTCGCCAACAGCGCCAAGCTACGGAGCAAGCCCAGTTTCGCCTGACTCAATCCCAGCTCAACCGGGTGCTGCGTCGTCGGGTGCGGGAACTGTACGGAGCTGGGGCAGTGCTAGTGATGCTGCTGATTTCTTCCATGGGATTGGCCCTAAGCGGAGCCGCCGGCAAAACCGAGGCGGAAATTCAGGCGATGACTGCCAATGCTGAGTTTTTGGGCAATGGCGGCCAACCCTTTGAAGCGATGGGACGGGGGCTGTCTGCCTGGCAGCGGTTGCAAGATCGCCAGTGGTCCCTGTGGGGAAATTCGTCTGCTCTCGCCCGCAGCGAATTGCACTTAGCGACGACCTTGGGGCAGGCACTGGTAAGAATTCGCGAGTTTAACCGCCTAGAAAGTCATATCAATATTGTGTGGTCAGTGGTCCATAGCCCTAAGGATCGCCTCTTTGCCTCTTCTAGCACTGATGGCACCGTGCGCCTGTGGCACAGCCAGGGTCAGCCGTTCCTTAAAGATGGAAAGCCTTGGGTTTGGCAGCAGGACAATAGTGCTAGCAGTCTTGCGTTTCACCCTGACGGCACCGCGATCGCCGTCACGAACAACGGCGACCAACCGGTGGTCACGGTGGTGAATTTGGAGGGGGAAGCGATCACCACCCTAAAAGGACATAGCTCAGATATTTACAACGTCGCCTATGGTCCCAACGGGCGATTTATTGCCACCGCCAGCGACGATAAAACCGTGCGTTTATGGACAACGGCAGGGAAATTTGTGCGAGAAATTACGGGACATACGGCGGCCGTGGAAGCGGTAACCTTCAGCCCTGATGGTCAAACGTTGGCCACCGCCAGCGATGATCAAACCGTACGCCTATGGTCATTGGCTGGCGAAGAACTGCAGCAATTTATCGGGCATAAAGACTGGGTGTTTAGCGTGGACTTTAGCCCCGACGGCAAACTGTTGGCTAGCAGCAGCTATGACGGCACCGCAAAATTGTGGCCGTTGACACCCGCGATCGCTGGGGAGTTAGACAGCGAACCGGTGACCTTGGTCGGACATAGCGATCGCGTATTCTCGGTAAAATTTAGCCCCAACGGCAAAACTCTGGCTACCACCAGCGAAGACAAAACCATTAAAGTTTGGTCCCCGGACGGCAGTTTGCTGCAAACGTTAACGGGGCATACGGATCGGGTTACCAGCACCGCCTTTAGTCCCGACGGCGTTGGACTCATAAGCGCCAGCTATGATACCACCGTGCGCCTGTGGCAGCTTCAGTCTCCCATGCCCAACCGCCAGCGCCACAGCGATCGCATTTACGGTATGGATATTAGCCCCGATGGCGATCGCATTGTCACCGGTTCGGTGGATGGAGAAATTAAGCTGATGCACCGGGGAGGAACCCTGGACCGAATTATTAGCCCCCCCAATAGCGTCGAAACCGAAGGCATTCACGACACTGTTTTCCATCCCGCCAGTCAACTTTTTGCGGTGGTGGGCTACCAAAGTGGTGTACAGCTGTGGTCCATTGGGGGCGATCGCCTGCAAACTTTTGGAATTCGCTGTGACAGGGGTGAGCAAGGTTGCAGCGCAGATAGTATCGACAAGATTGCTTCCACCAGTGTGACTTTTGATCCAACCGGGGAGAGGATGGCGATCGCCTACGAAGACGGGGCAATTCACCTATGGACGGTGACCGGTGACTATATTCAGGCGCTGGAAAAACCGGCTGCTAAACAGCTCCCGTCACACCTAGAGTCCCAGGAGGAGCTAGACCAAAAAATCAACCGCATTCTATTTAGCCCCGACGGTCAGCACCTCGCCTCCGCCAGCAATGACGGCACCATTCATCTGTGGAATAGCAACGGCGAGTTTTTACGGCACATCGTCGGCCATACCAACTACGTGTCCGACATTGCCTTTAGCCCCGACGGTCAGCGCCTGGCATCGGCAGGGGGCGACAAAATTGCCTACATCTGGAACTTAAACGGCGAGCAACTGCACCAGCTCCACCATATCGACGCCGTCACCCGCATCCACTACCATCCCTCCGGCGAATTCCTAGCCACCGGTTCCTGGGACGGCTTACTCACCCTATGGAGCAATAGCGGCAGCCAAATTAAACAACTCAAAGACCACAGCGACGGCATTGGCAGCGTTAAATTCAGCGCCGACGGAGAATGGCTAAGCTCCGCAGGCTACGATGAGCTAGCCATCTTCCGCCATTTGGACACCTCAGAGCTGGTGCGCCGCAGTTGCTTCTGGCTCAAAGACTACCTTGATGCCCAGGACAATGCGCCTCAGGAACAGGAAAACCAGGTTCCCCTTCACTCCATTTGTGAAAGCAATTACGACTTGTTGGGACCGCCGTCCTAAAAGTCGGGGTCTTCATCCGTTAACCCTACACAAGGTGTAGCTACGCTCAGTACAGGTACAAAAATCAGATAAAAAAGCTGTAATCCTTACAGGGCAGTAATTTCAGCCTGTTTACCGCCCGAACGAAATTGAAATCGCCTTAACCCTTAACTGGCAAGGCTTTTAGTCTCTACTTCAAAACTTGGCATTGCAGGTTTAGGAGAGAAAACAGCAACACACCCTACCTCCTCAAATTCAGCAACGTCCAAAACTTTTGTCCCTGAACTGAGGTGACTACGACCTAAGTACCTGTGCTCGATTACTCTTGGGTCTGTTGGGAAGCGGATAAAGAACTCACTGAAGCTTGAAAGTCGTTTTATGGATCAGGCTGACAGCACCTTGCTCCAAGATGTTCAGCAATTCGCTACAATTTCTGCACCCGAAATCATAGAAATCTAAGATTGTTTGGAATCCCATGGCTGCTGCAACTGATGTGACGCTTCAAGACGAATTCGATGTGGTGGTTGTGGGAGCTGGCCATGCAGGATGCGAGGCGGCTTTGGCGGCGACGCAGCTGGGCTGCAAAACCTTGTTGATTACCCTGAATTTGGACAAGATTGCTTGGCAGCCCTGCAACCCGGCAGTGGGGGGACCGGCTAAGTCTCAGCTAGTTCACGAAGTGGATGCGTTGGGGGGAGAGATGGGGAAAATTGCGGATCGCACCTATTTGCAAAAGCGGGTGTTAAACGCGTCGCGGGGACCGGCGGTGTGGGCTTTGCGGGCGCAGACGGATAAGCGTGAGTATGCGGCTGAAATGAAGACGGTGGTGGAAAATCAGCCTAATCTCAGCCTGCGAGAAGGGATGGTCACTGATTTGGTGTTGGGTCCTAATGACGAGGTGGTGGGCGTTGAAACTTATTTTGGGGTGGCCTTTGGTTGCAAAGCGGTGGTGCTCACAACCGGTACGTTTTTGGGTGGCGTGATTTGGGTGGGCGATCGCTCCATGGCGGCGGGGCGGGCGGGTGAATTTGCTGCCACCGGATTGACGGAAACGTTGAAGAATTTGGGCTTTGAGTGCGATCGCCTAAAAACCGGTACCCCCGCCCGGGTGGATCGCCGGTCTGTCAACTTCGACGTTATGGAATCCCAGCCGCCGGATTCTGAACAACGGTGGTTTAGCTTTGACCCGGCGGCCCATGTGGAACGGGAGCAAATGAATTGCCACCTGACGCGCACCACGGCAGAAACTCATAAAATTATTCGCGATAATCTGCATCTATCGCCAGTTTACGGGGGCTGGGTGGATGCAAAGGGGCCGCGCTATTGCCCCAGTATCGAGGACAAAATTGTTCGATTTGCGGACAAGGCTTCCCATCAAATTTTTATTGAGCCGGAGGGGCGCGATACGCCGGAGCTTTATATTCAAGGCTTTTCCACCGGGCTGCCAGAGCGGTTGCAACTTCAAATGTTGCGCACCCTTCCCGGTATGGAACAGTGCGTCATGCTGCGCCCGGCCTATGCGGTGGAGTACGACTATATTCCCGCCACCCAGTGTTATCCCACCATGATGACCAAGCGGCTGAAGGGGCTGTTTTGCGCTGGGCAAATTAACGGCACCACTGGCTATGAGGAGGCGGCAGCCCAGGGGTTGGTGGCGGGCGTCAATGCGGCGCGGCTGGCTCGGGGACAAGCGCCGATAATTTTGCCTCGGGAAAGCAGCTATATTGGCACTTTGCTGGACGATCTTTGCACCAAGGATCTGCGGGAGCCGTACCGAATGCTCACGTCGCGCTCCGAATATCGCCTAATTTTGCGGGCGGACAATGCGGACCGTCGCCTAACTCCCATCGGTCGGGAGATTGGTCTCATTGATAGCGATCGCTGGCAACTATTCCAAACCAAGCAAGCCAATATCGCCGCCGAACAGGAACGTTTGCAAACTACTCGGGTGAAGGAGAACGACGAAATTGCACCGGATTTGGTAGCCCTAACCAACGCCAAAATCAAAGGTTCAATTACCTTAGCGGAACTGCTGCGGCGATCAGGCTTCCATTATGCTGATCTGACGAAATTTGGGTTGGGCGTAGGGGATTTGGCGCGGGAAGAAACTGAGGGCGCAGAAATCGAGATTAAATATGCGGGCTATATTCAGCGGCAGCAAAAGCAAATTCAACATATTGCCAAGCAGGAAAATCGCCCCCTACCAGACAATCTCGACTATCATGCCATCGAGACCCTATCGAAGGAGTCCCGAGAGAAACTGGCAAAGGTGAAGCCTCTTACGGTGGGGCAGGCTAGCCGGATTGGAGGCGTTAATCCGGCGGATATTAATGCGCTGTTGATTTTTCTAGAAGTGCGCGATCGCCAAACCGCAGCGGTGCCCTGAGCAGTACTGCTGCCAGCTATCCTGCCAAAACTGGTCAATATCTGTTTTAAACGCAGTTAAACAGGCCTCGTCCAAGAAGAACATATGTCCCGCCTCGTAGTAGGTGGTGCGCACATATTGTAGCAGGGTCGCGTCCAGAGTCATGTGGGAAACCATATAGTCTGTGGCAAAGTGGGGCGTCGCCAGATCGTAATATCCCTGCGCCACCAGCACTTTCATAAATGGGTTTTTGGCGATCGCCTCCCGTAGCGCATCCCCCGTAGACGGCAGCTCACCATTTTCCCACTGCCAAATAATGCCGATTTGAAAATTTAGCACCTCATAATGCAGGTCCGTTTTGATATCTAAGTGTCGCCGGGCGTAATCGTTAAAAGTGCTGGTAAAGGGCGACTGGATGGCATAGAACGTGGGATCGAAATCAGGATATTCCGTCACGGAGAGAGATTCGATGCCTTTATAGCGAGAATCAAAGCGGCCGATATTTCGTTTTTCTTGGCGGAATAACTCCTTGCAAAAGCGAGAAATGTCAATGCGCAAATTGGATCCCAGCACAAACTCCTGATTCAGACCCGTATAGCGAGCTAGGTCAGCGGCGGTGGTGGCGCGATCGCTTTCTGACAGGCGATCGCCCTGCATTAACGCAAAGGTTAACTCCCGCTCCGACCAAGCTTCCACCTCTGCCAGAAATTCTGGGAGCGACCGCCCCTGCAACGCCGGCTCCAGCTTGTGGTGGTACCACGCCGACGCCGCGTAAGTGGGCACAAATAGGGGAAATGGCAAATCGTCGCCACGAAGGAAAAATACGGCACGAAGATCCAGGGCGCTGGAAATCAAAATAATGCCGTTAAAACCAATGCCTCGATCAATTAAGTGACTGGCTAAACCGGCGGCGCGGGTGGTGCCATAGCTTTCCCCCGCCAAATACAGCGGCGATGACCACCGTTGATAGCGGGTCAAATACAGATGAATAAACTCCCCAACGGACTCGAGATCGCCCCCATAGCTCCAAAATTTCTTATCTTTCTCCTCGCTCACCGCCCGGCTATAGCCCGTGCCCACCGGGTCAATAAACACCAATTCCACTTTGTCTAA
>CALCTI010000056.1 GCA_937894105.1 uncultured cyanobacterium | reverse complement strand
TCCTTCCAACCACCTCCCACCCAACCAATACTAACCACCAAAAACGTACCCACCACTGGACACAGCACGCCAATGATCCACCCGGTCACCAGGGCGTTCACAAAAAATTCGTAGCCCCACGGCTCCCACAGCCATTCCATTAGCAAGGTCAAATTAGCAATATTGGTTAAAACTATTCAGAACGATATCTATTTAGAGATATGTAGTTGAGGGCAGCCGTTGAAGGCAGCCATTGGGAGCAACCATTAGCAGCACGGGTTTTTCACATAAAATCGGCGGCTGGTGCAATGGGAGCGATCGTCCACCACGCTGGCATAGGTGCGCTCCAAATTTTCTGGGCTCAGCACCACCTGGGGGCTCCCCATGGCCACTAACGACCGATTGAGCAATACCAACTGGTCATAACGATCCAGCGATCGCCCCCACTCATGCCCAGATACCACCAAAACCTAGCCAGCTAGACGCAACTCACTCACCACATCCCACAGGAGCACTTCACTCTCCCGGTCCACCCCTGTCAGGGGCTCGTCCAACAAAAATACCTGGGCATCTTGGGCGATCGCCCGCGCCAAAAACACCCGCTGCTGCTGCCCCCCCGACAGCTCCCCCACCGGCCGCCGCCGCCACTGCCAAACCCCCAGCCGCTCCATCGCCTCTTTGGCCGCCGTTTTATCATTAACCTGTAGAAACCGCCACCAACCTCGCTGCACCGTGCGCCCCGTCAACACTACCTGCTCCACAGAAATGGGATAGGTCCAGTCGATCGCTGCCCGCTGGGGCACATAAGCAATGCGATGACGCTGGGATTTAATGGGGCGGTTTCCATAAAGCACCTGTCCCTGTTTAAGAGGAATTAACCCTAAAATGCCCTTAAATAAAGTACTTTTTCCTGCACCGTTGGGACCTAGGATCCCTACCAGCTCCCCCCCTTGCACCGTCAGCGAAACGTCTAAAAGGGCGACTCGATCGCGGTATTCAGCCGTTAAATTTTGAACGTTTAGCATAGGGTATTGGTACGGTGCCGCCTGTGGAGTCGTGTGCATTCGTATCGCCATGCAACAAAAACAGGATTGATAATCATTCTCATGGTGGATTTTAACACCAATAATTCGCCAGTTCTCCACCTTGTGTAAAAGCTGGCAGGGTATTATTGCCATCGTAAGCGCAGCAACCCAGCGGCGAAATTATGCCTCGGCCCCATCAGCAACATCGGCAAGCGGTAAAAAAAGTGCGGCGGCGGTGGTCTTGTCCCCGTCTTTAGCCCCATTTTTTGCGTAGGTCTGGACTAATGGTGGGGGCGATCGCCATCACCCTGACCTTAATTGCCTGCGCCGGTCTGCCCTTTCAAAGCAATGCCCTGCCTACCGTGGAAATCACCCTCGTTTCCATCAACACTACCAAAGCCGCCTATCGCAATATCATTCCAAAATTTACTGACCAATGGCGACAGGAGCACAACCAAAATGTTGTCGTTACCCAAAGCTACGGTCCCTCTGGCAGCCAAACCCGCGCCGTTTTGGACGGTCTCGATGCTGACATTGTGCACCTATCTCTACCGCTGGATATTCAAAAGCTAGAGCAGGAGCGCTTGGTGGCATCGGGTTGGGAAAAAATGCTGCCAAACCATAGTGTACCTACAGAATCCGCCGTAGCCTTGATTTTCCGAGACGGCAATCCTAAAACAATTCAAAGCTGGACAGACCTAACTCGCCCTGACATTTCGGTCCTAACGGCGGACCCTAAAACCTCTGGTGCTGCTCGCTGGAATTTTCTAGCCCTATGGCAGGCAGGATTGAGCCAGGGAAATACCGAAACCGCCGCCAAGGCGTTTACCGGCGCAGTGTATGGCAATGCCCCCATCCTCCCCCGCGATTCTCGAGAAGCCACCGGAATTTTCTACAAGCAATCGCGAGGGGATGTGCTGATTAATTATGAAAACGAAGCTATCTTGGCGGCCCAAAATGGCGAAAAGCTGCCTTATATTGTTCCTGGCGACAATATTCGCATTGAGAACCCGGTGGCTTTAGTCAGTCGTAACGTGGAAAAACATAAAAACCGTGCGGCTACGGAAGCGTTTGCCGAGTTCTTATTTTCACCCGTTGCTCAGCGAGAATTTGCCAAGGTGGGTTTTCGCGCTGTGGAGCCTAGCATTCAGTCAGCCTTTGCCGACGAACATCCACCCCTAGATAATTTGGTGGAGGCGTCGGAATTTGGTACCTGGGGGCAAATTCAAAGGCGGTTTTTTGACAGTGGCGCTTTGTTTGATGAGCTGCGATCGCCAAATCAGAGCCCGCAATAAATATTAACAATTCGACAACCTATCCCCGACTCCAGAGGAGAGTGCCTTGCTTCCCATGGTGCAAAAGCGTAGTTAAATACACGATTTCTTGTTCATATTTACCCGTTTAAGGTGTATTGTCGCGACGTAAAGAAAAGCAATTTGGCAAAAATGCTGTTTGTTGTTTTGCTAAGATGCTATTGATTAACTCTCCTACGACAATAAAAGTGGTTTACAGTTTGTTTCGCTGATGTGAACCCAATGGAAGTTGTTCACGTCACTCTCAGAAATCAGCGAAAGTTACATGAGTGTATTAGGAGTTGAGTTTTTAGAACTAAACTGTTTTAGAGCTTAGCTGTTAGACACTTTGTTGAAGAATATAAATGCTTATAAATCTTACTCTCGTCACAGTTGATGTCTAGGAAAATCCCTGCAAGTGGTAGTGTAGGCTACCAGTCTGCTGTGGGAAGTAGTAAATAGCATTAGGAAAGCAAAGCAATGAATCAGGCGACTTTACTCCTAAGTTTGATGACCTTTGGTCTTTTGGGGGCGGCGCTGCCCTCGACGGGAGCTTCAGTGGGCAAGTCGGTCGATGCTTCGGATAACCGCTACGGTGGGCTCGTTGAGGCTAAGTCGACTATTCCGTCAGGTGATCGCGGCGCACCAGCCGACACTGAGGGATCTGGAACCCGCTATATGACTCGGTTCGGCTCAACTCGACTTGGATAAAATCGACTTGGATAGACTTAGATAACTTTAATTTGAATAAGACAGTCTTGAAGCGAACAGATTGTCCATGGTTTTAAGGGATTTTCAAAGGCGCACAATTTCAACGTGCCCTAACATTTCCTCGGGAGTTAGCGCTTCGTAAATATGAATGAGCCGCCGAATCATATCGCTGGCTTTTAATTCATCCTGGGGATAGTACACAATGCCAAAGTGAACTGACTGGTTTTGGGTGTTGCGCAACAGGCTGGCATCAGTGGTTACCATCACTTGCTGTCGCTGACAGGCCAGCACTAACTGATCGCGATCGCCATGGGTTCGCAAACCGCTTTCTACGGGCGTCGTAACTTTGATTCCGTAGTGGCGCAAGGACTGGGCCACAACAGGGTCAATATTTTCGTCAAGATAATAGCCGATACGTTTGCTGCTCACATCCCTGATTGTTAAATTGAAGCGAATTGTCAAACAAGTTTTTTGGACGGCTGTTGGCAAAATTACCCAAGCAATCTCATTAAAGGGGCCGTACTACTCTTCTATTAATGCAAGGGACGCCGAAAGCCGCAAACAATACGCGCACACTGGAAAAATATTATTGCCATAGTTGAAAAACAGTTAATCAGCTAAAAGATTTGTGGGGATTAATCACCACTAAGGTTTCGGGCTTTGTCCTCCAGCAAGGATAAGTTGCTGCGTTGAAACCCCTCCACAAAGGCTAGATCTTCACGAATACTCCGCTCAATTTCGTCTCGGCGATCGTAGTAGTAAGCCATCGCCACATAAACCGACGCTAGCCCAAGGTTATAGCGCCCTGCCACCTCTTCCAAGGATTGTCCCATTCGCAGGTGCATGATAGCGATGTCGGCAACGGTGATACGGGTGCCGGCTATGCGAGGGCGGCCGCCACGAATTCCGGGAGTTTGTTCGATGTAACGACTTAAAGAATCGGGCATAGATTGTCGACTTGTCTGTGGCGTGTTGGACGTGGCGTGAGTGGTAAAGGCGTTTTAGGGGGGGGGCAGGGCGATCGCCCCCAGAAAAAATCAGCCCGATCAGCTCATTCATCCCAAGCAATGGTTCCAAGAAAATGAAGCAACAGGCGCTAATCGGCAGATGGGCGATCAATGGGCCCATACAGCCTTCTCAAACATACCTTTATTTCGACTGTCTCAGCTTTAGTCGGTTGGGTGAGGCAGATTTGATGGGACAAATTTGATGGGGCAAATTTAAAGTCACGCCATTATTGGGATCCGTCGGGTAAAGGAGGAAGGGGATCGCCTGCTTTTGGACCTTTGAAGTAAGCGCCGTACACTGCTTTAGCGATGGGAGCTGCCACTGCGCCGCCATAGCCCCCGTTTTCCACGGCAACGGCGATCGCGATTTGGGGATCATTCGCCGGGGCAAACCCCACAAACATGGCGTTGCTACGACCATTAGGCACTTCGGCGGTTCCAGTTTTACCGCCGCTTAGGGGAATACTGCCGTCCCCCAAGTTTCGTGCCGTACCTTTGGTGACCACCGCCACCATGCCGTCGCGCACCACCTTGAGTACCTGGGGATCAATGCCCGTGGGGTGAGGACTGTAGGCGTTGTCAGCAGTTTGGCTATCCAGTAGGTGAGGGATCACCCGGTTGCCGCCGTTCACCACCGTGGCAGTCATCACTGCTAGCTCTAAAGGTGGTCCCAGTACGACCCCTTGGCCGATGGACATACTGACCGTGTCGCCGGCGTACCAAGGCACTCCGTGTTTATCTTTTTTGGTGGCTGGGGTTGGCACAGAGCCAGTGGCACCGCCCCCAAGTCCCAGCTTTAAGGGCTGTCCAATGCCCAGTTCACGACTCCAGTGAGCGATCGCCTCAGGACCAATTTTTAAGCCAATTTGATAGAAAAACGTATTGCTGCTGTAGGCGAGGGCATCCACAAAGCCGATCACCCCATAACTGCCGCTGTGTTCCCGAAAGGCATGTCCCCCCAGGACAATGGCGTTAAAGGTGGGAATGCGAGAGCTGGGGGTGTATTTGCCTGACTGCATACCGGCGATCGCCGTAGCCACTTTAAAGGTGCTGCCGGGAGGATATCCCTGTAGGGCACGATTTAACAGGGGCGTGCCTTTACCTCGCAGCTGTTCCCACTCCGCTGCTGTTAGCCCGTCGGTGAATAGGTTGGGATCAAAGCCTGGCTGGCTGGCTAACGCTAAAACTCGCCCGGTTTTAATTTCAATAGCAGCCACTCCCCCTCGACGATTTCCCAATGCTGCCTCCGCCGTTTTCTGCATCTTCAAATCCAACGTTAAACGTACGGGGCTACCGGAAATTGGCTTGCGGCGGTCTAGGCGACGGTTAATGGTGCCCTTGGCGTCGGCTTCTAAACGCTCATAGCCCCATTTTCCGCGCAAGTCCTGATCTGCCAGGCGTTCTACCCCGGCTCGCCCCACAATCATTCCCACGGGAAATTTTGGATTCGCCTTCATTTCCTTCGCCGTTGCTTCGCCGGTGTAGCCCAGCACGTGGGCCGCCGTTTCCTTCTGGGGATATTGGCGACTGGCTTCCGTTTGTATCCACAGCCCCTGAGTTTGCAGATTTTGCTCAGCAAAAATCACAAATCCTGCTTCCGATAGCTGGCGAGCAATACGGATGGGTTGCTCCAATTGCCCTTCCCGCTGCTTTTCCGCAATTTCCTGCAGCAGGTCGTTAACGGGGCGTTCTAGGTGTATTTCCAAAGGCGTTAGAACACTGCGCCACTGGTCCAGCGATCGCCGCTGGGGAGTTAGGTACACCGACCGGGTTAGCTGGCTGCCAGCGAGAAGTTTTCCTTGGCGATCGTAAACGGGGCCACGAGCGGCGGGGATCGGTGTTCGACGACTGCGGTTTAACTCTGCCTTTTCTCGAAAAGTGGCTCCCTGCTGCAGTTGTAAATCCACCAATCGTAAGCCAATTCCCAACATGGGCAGGCTCACTAAACCCACAAAAATTGCCGTTTGCAGACTACGGTTTGGCGGGGCCTGAATATGGGGCGATCGCCCGTGGCGCAAAGTTGGAAAACGACTATCCATGGAGCATCCCCCTGAAGCGAATTTGAGAATGGTGAATTGAACTATTGGAGCGAGTGACTACGTTTAGCGATATTGTCCAAAGGCTGACACCTATGGATTTCGAAAGACTTTAAACTCGACTCTGAAGCGGACCCTGACATCGAATGACGTAGCCTCAACTGAGGGTTGGGGCGCTAGCGTTCCTGAAGATAAAAAGGCGTTACTTGATGCAGTTACCTGATGTAACTAATCGACGATATTGACCCACACAACGGATAGGCGAACCCAGCAAAGTCCCTAACTTACTATTTCTTCACCGCTTGGCTTTATCAGAGTAAATTTCACAATTTCTTTGATCCCTCGTAACTCGCCGAAAATCTGATTGTTTTCTAGTAATCTCCGCTGACGCACCCACCTTTTTCTGGTCTCCTAACCTTTCGACTGTCCTCTACCTAATTCCTTCGAACGCCCTGAGAGATCAGTATCATTACCAAACTGTTAACTTCATTACTAGACGCAGATTTCTGTGGATAATAGGCTTATTGACACCCCTATTCGTTGGGTCTTTCTTGGGAAAAGCGTTTCTTTGCTACATTTCTTAAGACGCTTTCCAAATGCTTCTTTAGATTATTGACATTCCAAGAAATCGGCTAAACAATCGAGAAGACAATGGGTGAATAGGAATTGGAGCAAGTTACGAATGCGTGTCTCCGTTCCGTTAAAAATAGTGAGGAAAAGCTCTGTGAAAAAAATTGAGGCTATTATTCGTCCCTTTAAATTGGACGATGTGAAGATTGCCCTGGTTAATGCAGGGGTTGTGGGTATGACCGTTTCTGAGGTGCGAGGCTTTGGGCGCCAAAAGGGGCAAACTGAACGCTATCGCGGCTCGGAGTACACCGTTGAGTTTTTGCAAAAGCTTAAGGTTGAGGTGGTTATTGACGACGACAACGTGGATATGGTCGTTGAAAAGGTGATTAACGCCGCCCGTACTGGAGAAATTGGAGACGGTAAAATCTTTATTTCGCCCGTTGACGATATCGTGCGAATTCGTACAAGTGAAAAAGGCGACGCTGCTATTTAGGCTGCGAGTATGCTGAGCATACTTTTACGCATATTTTCAATATGCTGCACTTTAAATATGCTGCCCATATAAAGTTGCCAGTGGCGGCACGCGAATTTTTCGAAATTCATCACCGCTATGAAACTTGTATCAAAGCAAACTTGTATCAAAGCGTAAATAGAAACGGCTCCTTTTTGAATAGAAGGGGCCGTTTGTGGTGCTGCGACGTAATGGTGGTGATGGTTAGATGGGGGAAGCGATGTGCCTCCCCATGCCTATGACTTGCCCCCGTTGTCAGTCCGAAAACACCATGAAATATAGGACGCACTCACTACGGCAAGCAACGGCACCGCTGTCGTGACTGTGGACGACAATACGTAGACAATCCCACCCGATAGTCGGTGGAAGCTTCCACGAGAGAGCTGGTGGATAACTCCTGCTGGAGCGCTTATCCCTCGCAGGCATTGGTCGGGTCACTGAGATGTCCCAACAATGGCTCCAAACCTACGTTAACCAGAAGCTCGAGGGGTGCCAGACGATTATCCGTGTCCCCCCAAAAAAGGCAAACTAACCGTGGAAATGGACGGGCTATGGTCGTTTGTGGTTAGCAATCAGCAGAAACAGTGGGTGTGGCTGGCGATGGACCGTGTCACCCGCGAGGTGGCGGGATTTACTCTAGGGGGCCGCAGTGAGCATACAGCGCAACAGTTGTGGGAGTCTTTGCCGGCAGTCTATCGCCAATGTGCGTTGTGCCACACCGATTTCTGGGGAGCGTATGGCTACCGAGCAAGCGTCACCGCCCAGGGGGCAAAGAGAAGGGACAGACGAATCATATTGAGTGCTTAAATAACACGTTGCGTCAGAGGATGTCACGGTTGGTTAGGCGCGCCCTATGATTCTCCAAGAAAGTTGAGAATCATGCGGGGGCGTTGCATTATTTCCTGAATCACTACACTCTGCCCCTGGCACTCTGACCATTACGTCGCAGTACTACCCAGAGTTTTATTGCTCAGGCAGGGAGTGAGTTTACACAATCGACACAAAGCAGCGCTTAGGATTTCGGCAGTTCCTCAAAAGTAAGGATGCTCTTCAAGCTGGTTATTATGACTTGGCTATTTTAAAGCACACCCTCTGTACATCCTGAGCACTATCCGGGTTTCAATACGTATTTCTTGTGAAGACAAGGTCGAAAAACTTGACGTTTCTAGCTGCTTCTTGAAGACCACCTTGTTTAATTGAAGATTCCGTGAACTCTCTAGAAAGCGACAGAGATACGCCAAAAAAACCATTAATTTTGAATTGTGAAACGAAAGTTCGACGCTAATCGTTCACCCAGCGGGCTGTATTTACTGACATGAAACATAGGCAATAAGCTGCGCTATTTTATTTGCGCTCCAATAAAGTCGAACAAGCTTAAAACGTGTCCTAGGTTTCTTACACAGATAATCAGTTCAAAAAAATTACTCCAATGCGACGACTCACATCCACTCTAATCTCGACGTTGGCAGCCGCCACTGCGGTCGTTTCGATCGCCCCGATCGCCTCAGCTAACCCCTTCGTCGGTACCCACGACGGCTGGACCTACTTTCAAGACTCCGCGAACGACGGTACCGGTGGCAACGGTATTTTCGAAATGTACGGTATGGCTTACAAGCAGAATGGTAATACTCTTTCCTTCGCCATCAACTCGGCTATGGGAATCGAGGGCAATTACTGGAACGGCGCTGCCGACAACAATGTTGGCTACGGCGATCTGATGCTGAACTTTGGTGGTACCAAGTACGGCGTACGCTTTTCTGACAGCAACGATTCCGGTGTTGCTGAAACGGGATTGTACAGCGATATCACCACCATGGACGTTACCAGCACCAACTCAGGCTGGAAGAGCGCCAAAGCCTATGAAAGTTACGTTAGAAACAATATGAACGGTGAGGCTCGTTTCTACGGTGATGAGCGCGATGAGGCTATTTTTAACAATACTAAAACCGCTTCCTCC
>CALCTI010000055.1 GCA_937894105.1 uncultured cyanobacterium | reverse complement strand
GAACGGGAAGCAGCCATTTCTGGTGTCATTGATAAAATCCGGGCGTCCTTGGATATTGGCAGCATTTTCCGCACCACCACCATAGAAGTGCGCCGGTTGCTGGAAGGCGATCGCGTGGGCATTTACAAATTCAACCCGGACTGGAGTGGCGAATTTATTGCCGAATCCGTGGGCGGTCAGTGGGAAAAGCTAATTGAAGAGCAGGCGGTGGACGGCAGCCTGAAGGACAATATTTCCACCTGCGAGACTATGGAGCGCATGCGGGTACAAACGGCGGAGGTGCAGGACACCTACCTAATGGAGCAGGAAGGAGGACGTTACCGCCAGGGCAAAAGCATTACCGTTAATGACGTGTACAAGGCGGGCTTTACAGACTGCTACTTGAAGGTGCTGGAGCGGTTCCAGGCAAAAGCCTATGCCATGGCTCCCATTATTCGGGGGGACCAGCTTTGGGGCTTGCTGGCGGTGTACCAAAACAGCGGTCCTCGGGAGTGGGAACAGGCGGAAATTGACTTTGTGGTGCAGGTGGCATCTCAGCTAGGGTTGGCCCTTAAGCAGGCGGAATCATTGAATGCCCTGAAGCGTCAGTCGGAGCAGCTGGAGGCCGCGTCCCAGCGTGATAAAGCGGCAAAAGAGGACCTACAGCAAAAGGCGTTGAATTTGCTGTTGGCGGTGCGTCCGGCTTTGGAAGGGGACCTGACGGTGCGGGCTCCCATTACCGACGACGAGGTGGGCACGATCGCCGACGCCTACAACAACACCCTGCAAAGTTTGCGACAAATCGTTGTGCAGCTTCAGGATACGGCGTCGAAAGTGTCCGACACATCCCAAAGTAGCTCCGGCTCCATGACCGACCTGGCGGGCAAGTCCCAAAACCAGTACGAAGCTTTGACGGAGGCGTTAACCCAGGTGCAGGATATGGCGTCGGCGACGGCGGCGGTGACCGATAGCGCCCAGCAGGTAAATGCGGCGGTGCAGCAGGCCACGGCCACCATCACCACGGGGGACGAAGCGATGGATCAAACGGTGGATGCTATTTTGTCCATTCGCGACACGGTGGCGGAAACGGGTCGGAAAATTCGTGCCCTTAGCGATTCGTCCCAGAAAATTTCCAAGATTGTGAATCTAATTGGAAACTTCACCACCCAAACCCAGCTGTTGGCCCTGAACGCGGCGATCGAGGCGACCCGAGCCGGGGAGTACGGGCGCGGCTTTACGGTGGTGGCGGACGAGGTGCGATCGCTCGCCCAACAGTCAGCGGCAGCAACGACGGAAATTGAAGCTCTAGTGGCAGAAATTCAGTCGGAAACCAGCGCTGTGGCAGAGGCGATGGAAACGGGGATTCAACAGGTGGCGGAAGGCACCAGCTTAGTGAGTTCCACCCGTCAAAGCCTGAGCGATGTGGTGGCGGTGACGGCCCAAATTGAAACCCTGGTGCCAACCATTACTCAGGCGTCTCCAACCCAGACGGAACCGGCGGACTCCGTCACCCAAACCGTGGGGGATGTGGCGGCGATCGCCGATACCTCATCGAAGGAGTCGGCAGCCCTAGCCCAGGAGTTTGAAGAGCTGTTGACCATTTCCCAGGAGCTACGCACCAGCGTCGGTCGATTTAAAGTGCAGTAGTCGTACCTAAGTCCCTTCTTTCCCTTTCTTTTCTGAGGGGGCGGAAGGGGAGACAGTCAGCGAGCACCGCTAATATCTAACTGGTGCCGGTGGATCCGGGCAATACAGCCCCCATCTCCCTCGTGAGGGGGGCTGTATTTCGCCAATTTTTAGAGTTTCGTTATTTTCTCCTCCGCAAGCCATGGACGCCACAATTCGTGAACAGGGTTACGTTTACTTTGTCAGTGAATCGCGAGATTTACTGGAAATGATTGAGGAAGAGCTCTTTCTGCTGCGGGAAGATCCTAAGCCAGCGCGAATTCACTCCCTAATGCGGGCAACTCATACCTTAAAGGGCGCATCGGCCAATGTGGGCTTGGGCACTATCCAAACCATTGCCCACCATATGGAGGATGTGTTCCGCACCCTGTTTGATCCTGACGCCACGGTGGATGTGGAACTGGAAGCACTGCTGTTTGAGTCCTATGAGTGCCTGCGCCTGGCCCTGACGGGAGAAATTGTGGGAAATCATGATCGCGACGAAGAAATTATAGCCACGGCGGTGGGTGTGTTCGCCAAAATCCAGGAGCAACTGGGGG
>CALCTI010000054.1 GCA_937894105.1 uncultured cyanobacterium | reverse complement strand
CAGGTCCACTGCGCGACTCAGAATATCTTGCCGAATAACGTCCCAATCACTTTTTAGGATGGGGAAAATATCAATAGCTTGTCCATTTATATTGCAGGTTTTATAACCTTTGAAGAAATCTTCTAGGGCGTCTTCCCAAATTTTTCGATTGTCTTGTTCTGAAATACTGGCACTACTAACTGTTGTCTTCTGCTGTTCTTTCTGTTTCCTTAGGCTAATCAATAGGTCATCGACCTTTCTCAGGACTAGGTAGATAAGGTCTCTGCGCTGTTCAGTCTTTAAAATATCAATTTCTAAGGGCGCTCCTGTTTGGTTGTTTTGAGCATTAATAAGTTTGCTGGTGCAGCGATCCAGTAAGGAATTTTGAATTTCCATTAAAATGCTTTTGTCAATATCTTCCAATGCCGATTCATTTAATCTAGAACCTATTGAAACGCCTAAATTGGAGCTTGATTCTGTATTTGGCAGTGACTTAGAAACGGGCGAAGCTTCTGCTTTGGACTGGGTTCTAGAAGATGTGGAGCTAACCACTTGAGCGGTTGGTTTTAAGGTTGGATCTGATTGCCTAGACAGGGGGTTTGTTGGGTAATTTTGGGTGTTGTTTGCTTTAGTTCCAGGCTTGTTAACAAAGCCGCCACCAACGGTTATTACCACTAGCCGAGCAGCTCGCAACTCTCGCTGACGTCCTTCAATAATTAGTTTTTGTAGACGATCGCCCAAACGTTTTGGCTTTGCTAAATTGTCTTGAGACAGCATTTTTTCTAGCTGCTCCATTGCCCGATCAATCTCCCGCAGCCCCTGATTATTCCACTTAAATTTAAGGGACGGCTTCTGTTGAATTGGAGAAGGGGATTCGTCATCTTTAGGAGTTAGGGAAGGTAGGGCGGGCCAAATGGTTTCTCCCCGTTGAGCTTGACGGGCGATCGCCACAATACGCGAGGCGGAAGAATTTTTGGTGCAGTATCCTGATGCACCAGCTCTCTGGGCACGAATGAGAGCAATTTCTGATAGCCCATTGCCCAAAACTAAGATGGGAATCTGTGGGTAGGTTTGGCGTATTTCTTCACACAAACTCCACGGAGCATACACTAAGTTATTGGGGTCTAAACCGTCAGTAATGGCGTCAATTAACACCACTGAAATCGGTGGATCAGTTTTTTTCCCTTGGTTGCCAAGAATGGTGAGTGTGCCAGGGCGATCGCCTGTGGCAATCAACGTTGCCCCGGATAATTCATCAACGCCAGTTTTTAAACCCAACCGAAAAATTGGATCTGTATCCACTAGAAGTAGGCGCAACGAACCGTCACCCATATTTAATGCCTAAACCTGAATGCCTATACCTGAATGCCTAATCCTGATGTCCTAAACTGGCACCAAAATTTGTTCACGTCCAATCTTATGGTTGCTTTCGACCTTTAGACTACCTTTATTCTTTGCATTTAGGGCTTTTAAGTGGCGTTGACTATTTTTGCTGCCGTTGCTGAGTGTCATTGCTTGCTGCCTCCCATCGGAGGCGACTAAATCGGAGACGGCATGGTGATTCAACGCTTTACATTTGCTCTAAATATTGCCGATAACTAAGCTTTTCGAGCTTGTCTTGTTTATCCATCACCATGGTCTTTAGGCGATCGCGATAGTTCTGCACCTGATCTAACAGCGCTGGCCGTTGGCACGCCAAAATCTGCACCGCCAATAATCCAGCATTTTGGGCATTCCCGCTCGCCACCGTTGCCACCGGAATTCCCCGGGGCATTTGCACGATGGAATGGAGGGAATCGACGCCCCCTAAATGGCGGGTGGGCACCGGCACGCCAACGACCGGCAGGGGGGTCAGTGCCGCCACCATGCCTGGTAAATGGGCTGCGCCACCGGCCCCGGCGATAATAACTTGGATTCCACGACTTCGAGCCGACCGGGCATAGTCCACCATACGATCCGGGGTGCGGTGGGCAGACACGATAGCCACCTCCATGGGCACCTGAAACTCTTCGCAAATGGCGATCGCCCCCTGCATTACCGGCAGATCTGAATCGCTGCCCATAATGATGCCGATTTCTGCCCCACCGTCAGCCATAAAATCAACTCAAATTCTTGTGCTTACCTATCTAGGTTCCAATTCCAAGTCCCTTTAGTAAAGGCTGGGTTAGCCCTAGATGGTACACCAGCCGCCGTGCCGCATAGGCTAGCGGACCATCTAGGGTCAATCCCAGCCCTGACAGGGTGGCCTCGGTGTTACCGAGGGCCAGCATCTCTCCCAAATTCTGATAGCGGAATTCCAACGCCGGGCGATCGCCCAGGGACGCCCACACATTCCACGCCACATAATCCGCCTGCTGAATCGCCACCTGCCCCGTAGAGGGCACCACCGCCCCGGCTTTATCACAGCTTTCGGCCAGGTCCCCCACCGCAAATATTGCCGGATCGCTAGTTTGTAAGGTGGCGTCGGCTTTGATTTGCCCGCGCTCATTTTTGTCCAGGGGGAGCGATCGCACCAGCTCAGGAATCCGGTTTCCAACGGTCCACAAGGTTACATCCACCGGTAGCGCTTCGGTTTCGCCCCGATAGGTTAAGGAAATTGTATCCGCCGTAATTTCCTCCACCGTTGTTTCCCAATCAACCCAAACCCCACGTTTTTCCAGGGCCGCATCCGCCGCCATGCGGTTAAACTCCGGTGAATTTTGCAGCACCTTGTCCGATTTCTCGATAATGCGCCGCCGTCCGCGACTCCCCAGACGGTCCGCCAGCTTACAGGCCAACTCCACGCCGCTATAGCCACCGCCCACCACCGCCACACGAATTTTGTCCTGATCCGACTGTTCCAGCACCTTGAGCTGTTCTTCTAGTCGATAAGCATCCTCCAACGATCGGAAGGGAATCGCGTGATCCGCTGCACCGGGCACAATATCTATCGGTGTTTCCCCCCCTAGCCCTAAAACCAGTCGACCGTAGGTCAATACTTCGCCGCTGCCCAAGGTAACCGACTTCGCCTCGGGATAAATCGCCGTCACTGAATCCTGCACGAAGCGCACGGGCGTATTGCCCAGTATCTCGCTGTAAGGCGGTGCCACCTCCCAAGTTTGTAGCTCCCCGGTCATTAGTTCGTACAGCAGGGGCAAAAACACAAAGCGATCGCTGCGATCCACCAGCACAATTTCCGGCTGCACCGTCTGATCCCAAGGCAACTCCGCCAGCCGCAAAGCCGTATATAGTCCCCCAAAGCCGCCCCCCAAAATCACAATGCGATTGGAATCCGTTGCCTCAGCCATGGTTGTAACTAGAGTCTTATAACTAAATGATTATGGTCGGAGAACGTAATTCAGCACCAGAGTACGCCAGCGCCCAAGCCTATTTCAGGCTATTCAATGCTAACGAATAACCCAGCGGTGCGCAGGGTGAACGGAGCGGATTTACAGTGAGTAAACCCGACCATCAACCAAAAGCCGAGTAATTTTCTTTGCCTGCAAATAGGATCCGGTTTTCATAAATACTGTGCTGTCAGGCACCTTAATCACCCGCTGATTTCGCGCCGAAAAGCGCCGGGCAATGCGGTGATTGTCAAATACTGGCAGCGTCTTGAGGTTTGCTTCGTCATCGGGAATAAGCCCCAAATCGCGAAAATCTTTCAACGGGCGCGTAATTAACTCCGCCGAGCGGTCCACCACCAGATAACAAGGGTTAGGTAACGATGCGTTTATAAAGGGAAAGACCTCCAGGGGCTGTGCCGGATTCCCTTCCAAAGCGCCCTGACCATCGTCCACATCATCCTCATCCTCATCGTCGTCCTCATCGTCGTCCTCGTCATCCCCATAATCATCATCCAGGGATAGATCGTCGTCTAAATCCTCATCACCCAAATCTAAGTCACTATCGTCGTCCCCTAGTTCATCCTGACGACCAGTGGATTGCACCTGGACCACTTCGGACAGATCCTGGGTGTCTTCGTCGTCAGCGACGGGCATGGTTAGCTGCTCATCGTCGCGATCGCCCTCCCCGTCCGATGGCGCTGTTGATCGACGTCGTACCCGCCGTCTAGGGGACATATCAGCAGTGTCAGACTCTTCTAAATCAGCCGATAAGTCAGGTGAATCGTCCCCAGACTCCACAACGGAGCCATTGTTAGGAGCATTGCCAGAACCATTGCTAGGCAAGCCATTATCGCCGGATGGGGCGGTCACTGAAGCGATCGCCCCGTCGACTGCTTCGGTGCTATCGGACTTAGCGCTTCTACGTTTGCGAGTGCGCTTGGTTTTAACTTGTTCCGTTTCTGGGGTTGGAACCGGAGCTGGGGAAGGCGGCGCGGGCATATTGTCGTCAGCGCTGCCTTTACTGGCGTCCCTCTTTGACTGACCACTGCCCTTAGGTTTCACCTTAGGGGACTCTTTAGCCGGTTTAGCTTTCGGCGATTTTTTCGGAGCACTTTGCTCCATCTCAGCTTGCCGCAGCACACGGCTAATGGTGGACGGGCTAACGCCATAGGTTCGCGCTAGGCTCGCCATGGTGACACCTCCCTCGCCATAGGATGCGGCAATTTCTTGCTTCTCAGAGTCAGAGAGTTTTTTCGGTGTCATTAAATCAGCCTAATAAGGTCCAACTAAAGCGGCTAAAAGGCAATTTAACTTTGCCTAAGAAACCGCTGATGATGCTGAAGAAGAGCGACGGCGAGAACTGCGACGCGATCGCGTCGACAGGTCAAACTCTAACACCGCGCCAATACCAAACAACACGCCACTAAAAATCCAAAATACTTCAAGGAGGGAGCCACTTTCATAGTTAGCGATATTGTTAATGGCATAGTTAAACCACATATCGGCAATATACAAAGAAATCGCCGCCGCTGCGATCATTCGCCATGACTGGGCAGATCGCCCCCCCCAAAACGCCAGCAGCAATGCAGACGCCAAAACCAACAGCACAATATCGCCAACGGTGTACAGGTTCAAAATAATATCGGCAAAGGGGTTCAGCAGCTCCTCCGCTTGAACTGCCCAAGCGGGAGCGGTGCTAACAGCCGTCGTTGCTGCTTCCGCAGTGGCTTCTACCGCCGCTTCCACAGCTCCCTCTTCTCCACCCCCGCCAGCAATTAGGGGTGAAAAGGAAAACACTGCACCCACAACGCCAATGACTCCCACGGCAGCCCACTGCCAAATTTCTAAGTTTAACCGTCGAGGCAATACGGCCAACAGCATGCCCACCGATAGGAACACATAGGTGGCCACATAGAACACATCCCCTGGGCTAACGTCCGGCTCCTTTTGCAAGCCCAGTTCCCAGTAGCTAAAAAATAGACCGCCGATGAAATAGCACAGCATTCCCGCTCCGATCGCTAGCCACACCGCGCGACCGCTCAAAATCTGCTTACTGCGCCAATTGCGGCAAAGCTCACGTGCGCAAAGACGAGCCCCCAC
>CALCTI010000053.1 GCA_937894105.1 uncultured cyanobacterium | reverse complement strand
TGCCTGCGGTACCGGTCGCACCCTACGTAACCTGCAAGCAGCTATCCCCGACGCCTCCCTGTACGGCATTGACCTATCGCCCCATTATCTCCGTCGCGCGAACGAAACCCTACGCACCCTACCTGAAACCCTGCCTCAGCTGGTGCAAGGAAACGCCGAGTCGCTACCCTACACCGACGGCTACTTCCAGGGCATTACCAACGTTTTCCTGTTTCACGAGCTGCCTGGACGGATTCGCCAGCGCATCATCAACGAAAGCTACCGCGTCCTCGCCCCCGGCGGCATCTGTGTTATTTGCGATTCCATCCAGCAAGATGACATTCCCATCGTGACCCCGATGCTGCAATATTTCCCCGAGTCCTTCCACGAGCCGTTTTATCTGGACTATCAAAAGGACAATATGGATGGGCGAATGGCAGACGCAGGCTTTGAAATTATGGACCAGCAAACCCATTTCCTTAGCAAGTATTGGGTGCTGAAAAAGCCCGAATAATGTGTGCTTTTTCTGAACTTGGGATAACAACGGACACAGGAAGCAAGCAACGGAACTTTTGTTATGCCCGTTTTCCATCGAAGCCGTGGCTATCGATTTACTGTTATCTCCGGAGATAACAAGCCGCCTCACGTTCACATTATTAAGCAGGGCGGTTATGTCAAGGCAATTTTGGGAAAGAATGGAGTTGAGAATTGGGAAATCGAAGGCAGGATCCCTAAGACAGCAGCCAGAAAATTGATAGAGGACCTTGAGGAGGTTCTTGATGCGGCATGGGAATGCTGGAATCGTTACGGGGGGAACGATTTCCTAAGGACTATCTACGGTGCCAGGGAGATACTGTTTTTCCATTGGAGAGCAAGGATTATGGCTCAATATATTGAACGTTCACCATTCGACTGGGATATTAAATCCCTTGAATACAAAAACGAGATGTTCCATGTTGTTTTTCATGACGGAACCCAGGGAACAGTTCCGATGTCCCACTTTTCAGCCCTCGATGATGTCCCTGAGGCAGATTTATCGAAAATTGATGTGTGTTCCTGGCACGCCACCCTTTATCTCGACGAGGTGGAGTGGGAAGTGTCTGAAGTGGAGCTGTATGAAATTGTTAATGGGCACGATGCCAGAAGCCAAGCCCAGAGAAAGTATCTTGAGCGGGGTGTTGCTTCCGGCGTGGTATCGGCACGTGACCCTAGCTGATTTGTGACTTCTTCAAAAGTGAAGGAAGGAGCCTTAGGTTTGGGTTAGTAGGGCGACGGCGTAGGAGCAAATGCCTTCTTGGCGACCGGTGGGTCCTAGCTTTTCATTGGTGGTGGCTTTGACGCTGATGACGTCTTGGGAAATGCCCATCACTTTGCCCAATTTGGCACGCATTGCCGGAAGGTGGGGTTTTAATTTGGGCTTTTCGGCGACGATAACTGAGTCAATATTCACCACCTGCCAGCCTCGTTGATTAATTTCGCGATGGACCTGCTCTAGCAGCACCAGGCTATCGGCCCCTTTCCATTTGGGATCGGTAGGGGGGAAAAAGTGTCCAATATCCCCCAGTGCCAATGCTCCTAGCAGGGCGTCCATAATGGCGTGGGTCAGCACATCCGCATCGCTATGCCCCATTAAGCCAAGGGTGTGATCCAAGGTGACGCCGCCTAAAATTAACGGGCGATCCGGTCCTAGCTGGTGGATGTCATAGCCATTGCCGATGCGGATATTCATGGTGCAGTGTCTCCGAAATCTCCCTGTAAACGTTGGTGGCGGATGCTCTTATTAATGTGCCTCGTTTCGGGCTATTGTTTTTGGCTATTTTTGCGCGGTATGGTGAAGCCTTAGCGAAGATGAGAGTGGACCATGGTCAGAATTAACGAGAATTATCTCAAACTTAAGGCAGGGTATTTATTTCCCGAAATTGCTCGGCGGGTTAGCGCATTTACGGAAGCGAATCCTGATGCGCCCATTATTAAGTTGGGCATTGGCGATGTGACGGAGCCGTTGCCTGAGGCGTGCCTGGAGGCGATGGGGAAGGCGATCGCAGAGATGGGCGATCGCGCCACCTTTAAAGGCTACGGTCCAGAGCAGGGGTATGGCTGGCTGCGGGAAAAAATTGCGGCGCAGGATTTTCAGGCGCGGGGCTGCGAGATTGACGCCTCGGAAATTTTTGTCTCGGACGGCTCCAAATGCGACTCGGGCAATATCCTCGATATTTTAGGCAAGGGCAACACAATCGCCGTTACTGACCCGGTGTATCCCGTGTATGTGGACACCAACGTGATGGCGGGCAATACGGGACCGGCGGACGAGGCCGGGCGCTACGGTGGCTTGGTGTATTTGCCCATTTCTGCGGACAACGAGTTTACGGCGCAGATTCCCTCGGAAAAAGTTGATCTGATCTATCTGTGCTTCCCCAATAATCCCACCGGAGCCGTTGCCAGCAAGGGGCATTTACAAGCGTGGGTGGACTATGCGCGCAAAAATGGATCGTTAATTTTGTTCGACGCCGCTTATGAAGCGTTTATTACCGAAGATGATATTCCCCATTCCATTTACGAAATGGACGGGGCGCGGGAATGTGCGAGCGAGTTTCGGTCTTTTTCAAAAAATGCGGGCTTTACCGGAACTCGCTGTGCGCTGACGGTGGTGCCCAAGTCCCTAACCGTGAAAGCGGAGGATGGTTCGGATGTGCAGCTTTGGAGCCTATGGAACCGTCGCCAGTCTACCAAGTTCAATGGCGTTTCCTATATTGTCCAGCGCGGTGCGGAGGCGGTGTATT
>CALCTI010000052.1 GCA_937894105.1 uncultured cyanobacterium | reverse complement strand
CCTGTTGCATATTAAGCAAATTAGCCAAGCCCATGTGCCCTCGGTAGAGCAGGTGTTTTCCGTGGGGGAGACGGTGCGGGCGATCGTGGCTGAAGTGGACGAGTGGAAAGGGCGGATCGCATTAATGACATTTCCCTTTGAAAACTACAAGGGAGAGATGCTGGAAGAGAAAGAAAAGGTGATGGCTGAGGCAGCAACTCGGTATGCCCAGCTGTATCCCAACAAGGCTGATGATGGGAACAGTAAGGAGGATAATGCCGAAGATGAAAGTGGAGCGGTGGCCGCTGCTGGCGAGAGAAAGGGCAAGCCCCATGGTGAGAGCAGCCACGACGGTACCCAAAAGGGCGGCATTGCTAGTCCAGAGTCTCCAGCTAAGGAAAATCCTCCAGCGACAGAAAATTCTGAGTCGGTGGATGCGTCTGGGGCAGCTTTAGAAAAGGTGGCGGCGGCACCAGAAGCGGAGCCAAAGCAAGAAGGTTCTGCTGAAAAGCCTGTGGGTAAGAAGACAATTGATTTAACGGCGGCAACACCTAAAATTGTTTCTTTGAACCCTAAGCCCAAGCGCTCTGGAGACGATGACTCTAAAAGCTAGGGGTCATCAATTAAGCCCCAGCAACCTTACGCCATCGCAGGTGTAGTTCTCTGGAAATAGGTGATCCTGAGGACTTCCCGGTTGGGCTATGGAGTGTGAGCGTTGCTTGAGGATAGTTCTAAGGTTGCTCTCGGCTGAACTATTTTTGAGGGACCAGAAGTGGAAAGAGTGGCGATATCACCTGGACAATCCGATTAATTGACTTCAGTGGATTAACGGTGGGCATTTAAGACGGTGTTCGTGAACCGGATGCGATGGGTGGGATCAGCTATGAACTCTAGAACTGGGCGCTAAACTGTAGGAAGGCATTGGGGCACCAACCCTTGTCATCACCTATTTCACCAAAGCTAGTGATATCAATGACGAAGTCAAACATGGCAAAAACTAAAGCACCGGCAAAGTCTCGGTGGCTGGGAGCTGTGTTGGGTTTGGCGCTGGTTCAGTCGATTTTAGGCGGCGGCGCGGCGATCGCCCAGCGTCCCCAGCAGCCTGAGTCTATGAGCTACGGTAGTTTGCTAGACCATATTGATCGGGGAAAGATTAAGGAAATTGAGCTAAGCCGTCGCAGTCAGAAGGCAACGGTGCAGGTTATTCAGCCTGATGGGTCGCTTCAGGAGGAAGAGGTCATCCTGTTTAATTCCAACCCGGAGCTGGTGGAGCGAGCCCGGCGTAAGGGAGTGGTGATCGACGTGCAAGAGTCGGCAGACCATTCAGCGGCGCTGGGATATTTGACGAATTTTTTGATTTTGTTTTTGGGGATCGCCCTGCTGATTATTATTGTGCGTCGCACTGCCAGCGCCTCGGGGCAGGCCCTGAGCTTTGGCAAGTCCCGGGCTAAGTTCCAGGTAAATGCCAAAAGTAAGGTGATGTTTGAAGATGTGGCGGGCGTTCAGGAAGCGAAGGAAGAGCTGCAGGAAGTGGTGACGTTCCTGAAAACGCCGGATCGATTTACGGCGGTGGGGGCTAAAATTCCGCGGGGGGTGCTATTGGTGGGACCGCCGGGCACTGGTAAGAC
>CALCTI010000051.1 GCA_937894105.1 uncultured cyanobacterium | reverse complement strand
CCCCCCCCCCCCCCCCCCCCCCCCCCCCCCCCCCCCCCCCCCCCCCCCCCCTAGCGCCTCGGGCGGTAGCGGTGGCGGCGGTGGCAATGGAGGCGGGACAGGTTCCCCTTCTCCTGAAATGGTGAAGGTGTACGGATTTTCGTTGGCGTCGTTACTGGCAATGGTAACGATGGCGGTTTTGGTTCCGGGAGTGCTGGGTTGGAAGGTGATGCCAAACTGCGTTGAGCTATTGCGGGCGATCGCGGTGGTGGGCAGGGTCGTCACTGAAAAATCACCGGCATCGGCACCACTAATGGTTACCGGCGGTGCGCCCGATAAACTTAACGTCGATTCCCCCTGGTTGGCGATCGCAAATTCCCGCGCCACCGTAGCGAACCCCGTGGCCACAATCGCTCCAAAGTCAGTATTGTCGGCAGTGTCGGGGGTGATGTCCCCATCGGCGATCGCCACTGAATTTCCCGTTACATCAATTTCCGCTGGACCGCTGATGCCCTGTCCCTGAATGGCAAAGGTATAAGGATTTTCGTCTGCGTCATTGCTGGCAATATTGACCGTTGCTGTGCGAGAACCGCTGGCGGAAGGATTGAAGGTGATTTGAAATGTGGTGGCGTTCAGGGCTCCCACTGCCGTATTGGGAGCGGTGGTTACGGTGAAGTCACTGGCGTTGGTGCCGCTGATGGTGGGAGTACCGGATAGGGTGAGGTTGATTTGCCCCAGGTTTTGGACAGTGAAGGTTTTGGCGATCGCTCCGCCCGTTTCTGCGGTGCCACCAAAGTCCGTGCCATCTCCAGAGGTGGGGGTATTGTCTCCAGCGGCGATCGCTACCCCACTGCCGAGCACATTAATTTCCTGAGCACTGAAAAACTCGAAAGCTCCAATATCTCGGCGCACTCCGGCGATCGACGCTCCCCGTTGATCTTGAGCTTCCGCACCAGCGCCCGCGTTATCAATAGCGAGACTTCCGGCAACCAGGGCATGGGTTGGGGTGGGACCGCCATTGTTCGCCAAGGTGGTGTTGCGTACATTGCCGATGGGAACCGCAGGCATTTGATCCGCCAGCACCGTATCCCCTGCCCCGGAACCAATGGACCCGCTGCCATTGCCATCGGATGTGCCCAGAATATTGTTTCCACCGCTGTTGATCACATCACCCGACACATCGGGAGCAGTATTTCCACCACTGTCTACGTTTCCAGCAATGATGGAATTGCTGATGAGCACCGGAGAGGCAGGGGCAACCATCGGAAAAATAACTCCTTGGTTTCTGATGCCCCCTCCGCTGCCTCCCGCACCTGTGGCGGTGTTGCCAGTAATCGTGGAATTAGTGATGGTTGCGCCGTTACCAAGAGATAACCCTCCCCCATAACGACTGGTGTTACCAGAAATAGTGCTGTTGATAATGGTTAAAACGCTGCCGCCACTGCTAGAGATTCCGCCACCAGAAGCATTGGTAGTGCGATTTCCGGAAATCGTACTGTTGGTGAGGGTTAGGGTGCCATTGTTGTTAATGCCAATACCGGTGCCATTGGAAATAGTGCTGTTGGTAACGGTCACAGTGCTTGCGGAGGCGATGAAGATGCCGCTACCGCCGGAAGTACCGATATTTTCCGTTATTAAAACGGTGTTGAGGGTTAGCTCCCCGCCGCTGTTATTCCGAATACCGGCTCCAAATGTAGTGCTGGGCAACCTTCCCCTTTGGATGGTTAGGTTTGTCAGAGTGACGTTGGCGTCATTGGCGTTTGAGATCAAGAACACCCGACTACCGTTATTGCCATCAATGACTAGATTGTTCTGACCCGTGCCTGTAATGGTTAGGTCTCGGTCAATTTGAAGTTCAGAGCCTCCCAGGGTGATGGTTTGAGTGCCAGCAAAGACTACCGGGTCGAACTGAATTTCATCGGCTGCCGGTGTGGTGTTGGCTAGGGCGATCGCCTCTCGTAACGTTAATTGACCGTCATCAGCGGTGACGTCATCAGCTCGGTTGACGAGAAAAATAGCCATAGGAATCCCTGGAATGAGTAGCTAGTGGAAATTCTAAATAAAATTGAAATCCAATACCAGTATCGTTCCAACGGTGCAAAGTCAGAAGCGTTCAATAGCGATCACTTCACCTCAAATACCATCACCAACAGCTCATCGCCCAATTTAATGGCTGTGGAATTGCCCGAGGCTTCGAGAGTCAATTGTTTAAAAGTCAGGGTTGATTCCAGCAAGAACCTATCAATGCCGTCGGTAAAATCGAGGGCGTTGTTGAATTGAGCTATGAATTGATTGCCAAAAGCGTCAAAGACTCGTTCGGAATTTTGCGAAAACATGTCACCATTCAGCAACGCCAAATCGAGACTTTAAAGGGCATTACCGTAACCCGATTAACCGCTGCTTTTCACGCCCAGGGTGGTCAGATATAGCACCACTTCATCCAAGGGAATATCCAGCAGCGTATTCGCCTGGTCATCAAAAAATCCCGCAATGCCGCTAGCGCCTAACCCCAGCCGCTCCGCCGCCAAACTCAGGCGCTGTCCCAGGTGCCCACTGTCCATATGCAAATATCGGTAGGCGCGATCGCCCCACTTTTCAATAGCCTGCCCCAGATTTGCCGTTTGGAACACCACTGCCGCCGCATCCCGCGCCAAATCCTGATACAGCGCCAAGTAATGCAAATCGTCCTTAAACTGCTTAAAACGAATCTGCCGCAATTCCTGGGCATGGGGCGCATAGTAATAACACCCTGGCTCCAGCCCATCCACCGCCGTAATCGCCACAAAGGTTTCTACCGCATCCAGGGCAAAATAATCGGGATAAGAATCCAGCCCCTGTTCCACGTAGCGCTGGGGCTGATAGGTAAACTGCAACAGGGCAAAAAGCTGCTCGGAACTAATGGGCGTACCCGTATATTTCCGCGTGGAGCGCCGGGTCAAGATCGTATGCTCTAGCCCAATTAAATCCTTACCCCACATCAGCGGTGATGCCGTAACCCGATGGCGATCGCCAAAGGGAAAATTGTACTTATCCTTCCCCGGCTGAGCCGCCTCCGTCAGCACCCGCGATCGCCCATAAATTTCCGCTTTTTTCGGCGTCGCTCCGTGGGCTGCCCCATGGGTTGACCCCGCTAGCCAACAGGATCGCTGGTGTAATTCCCGCCACAGTTCCCCCTCCGCGAGGGCCCCATCTTTCTCAGTCGTTGAATGCACCGGCATCGGCAGCGCCGTCGGCGTTAGGGGTAAATATTGGGACTGGTTTTGCAAATCAGCCAAAGCGGCGATCACCAACGTCCCCTCCGCCTCCCGGTCTAACCCCAGTAGATGATCCACCGCTTCATCGTCAAAGGTGCCCAAACAATGGGGGCGAAAATCCGTCAGCGCCGCCGCCAACTCCAAATTTCCCAACACATGCCCCGTATCGAGACAAATGCGCCGATACCCTCGATCTTCATAGCGCCACACGGATCGGAAAAAAATGGCCGTTGTGGCGATCGCTAACTGAGTCTCATCCAACGCCGGATGCCAGAAACACGCCTCCCGTAGCTGAGTCCATCCATCCGCCCCAAAGCCCGGCTCCTCATCACAGCGCACTAATCCATGGGACCGCGCCTGATAGTTATAAATCCCCGCCGGCAACTCCAACGTGCCCCGGGACAACACATATACTTCCGTGGGATACAGCCCCCCCGCCGACGGAGCCGATCGCAGCACCAAATTATAACGAGGCACCCGCGCCGTCATTCCATACATTCCCCGCAGCAACCGCGACAGTCGCAGCCAAAACTGCCGAGACTCCGCACTTTGCTCCCCCTGCAACGACGGTTGACCCGAGGATTCAAAAAACTGCCGCGCCAACAACTCCTGATTAGCCGACTTGTTCTGATCCGCTGGCGACATATCCCGCGGGGGCGGCGCTAAATACGGACGTAAATCGTAAGTTGGTCCACCAGGATAGTGCTTATAGCTGCTCGGTTGACGGTCCCAATTGAGCGATCGCCCCTGGGTCGCCAGGGTTTTAGGGTCATACTTTGTTCGTTGGTGATACAGATGAGCAAACGAAGACCAGGAACCAGCCATAGCAACCTCAATATCTCAATCTTGATTGTTGACCAAACAGCGGTCTCCACATCAATTTAAATATTCATACCCCCACCTCAACCCACATTACCAACCCCCAGCGCCTGTTGTGTCCCCACCGTTAACCGTGGCAGGCAATCCCCAAAAAACTTTGCCAATAGAAAACTTATTGAGAAAATTGTCGAGAAACTTATTGCAAAATCCGTCTCGATAAGCACTATTCAGTGGCAAAAGTCACCAAACTATGTCCAAAAATCTGACCAGAATCAGCAGAGGGGCACTGATATGCACCGAGCAGATCCCAAGGGCTTATCGTCACATTGGCTGCTGCTACTGGTGATCACTACTAATTGGCCACCACTATTGATCACAACTAACAACCATTGCCCTCCACAATCGCCAACCCCACCGACTTCTTGAGTCAGCAACAAAATACGGAAAATTGGCAAACGTTGCCGAGGTCTTTTTATGACCCCATGCTTAAAGATCGGTACAGGGGCTAGGGGCAACTTTCGAGACAAGACTCCTAATTGTTACCAAGGAATATGAACAATGGGAAAAAAATAATGGGCAAAAATAACACTAAAAAAATAGCGTCCAATAAAATATGTTCTATAGACCCTCTAAACTGACGGTTTTGTGTGGGTATCTTTCGTTGCCAGCCCCTCACTTGAGTTGATTATTGCCCCCCGCCTGGGCATAACTAAATAAGAGGAGCGGATTGCCCCCCACGGGGTAAGGTATCCAACTTTTCCACCCTTGTCCCCGTTGACCCTATCCCTTTAATCTATCGGTAACCGGCATCTGCTTTTCAGGAGCCACCACCAAAGGAATCTCTCCCATGGCTAATCCGTCTCGCCCCCCTGCACCGCCGCCGCCGCCCAGTACCCAGCGCCAGGCCCCGCCGCCGCCACCGCCGCGCCCTGCGTCGGCGCCCCAGTCTCAACCGATGCAGGACGCCAAGACGGTCGCGATGACAGCGCCGCCGCCAAAAATAGCGCCGCCGCCACCCCAAGCTCCCCCCAAACCTCCCGCAGGGGACCATGAGGCAACCCAAACGGCCACCATGCCTGTGGGCGGTGCAAGCAATATTCCAACGGGGCCTGTGATGATGCCCCCTCCCATCACTGCCCCTGCTTCCCCTGTTATTCAGCCGCCGTCGGCTCCCCAGCCTCAGGTGATGCAGGTGTCGTCGCCCCACTCAGCGGCTCCGGTAATGATGCTGCCGCCGCCCGCAATTACCAAGCGAAGTCCGTCCCCCCGACAGCCTGCCCTGCGAGAGTTGGTGAAATTGGCAGAAGAAAATGGCTTCTCCGACTTGCACGTGGGGGTTAATGAGGTACCTCGCTTTCGCGATCGCGGCGACCTAGTGCCTCGGGAATACCCGGTAACGGATCTGGACACCTTTATGAGCTGGCTCCAGGAAATCCTAACGGATCGGGAAATCCGCGACTTTCAGGAAAATCTAGACTTTGACGGTGCTGCCGACCTAGGCTTTGTGCGCATTCGGATCAATATCTTTGACTCGTTAGCAGGACCGGCAATGGTGCTGCGTTTAATTGGATCTGAAATCCTCACCATGGAACAGCTCCTGCTTCCCCCTGTTTTGCGCGATATTTGCCACTACCACAAAGGCTTAGTGTTGGTTACCGGACCCACCGGCTCGGGTAAGTCCACCACCATGGCTGCGATGTTTGACTACATCAACAAAAGCCAAAACAAGCACATCATCACCATTGAAGATCCGGTGGAATTTGTCCACAAAAGTCAGAAGGCGCTGATTAAACATCGGGAAGTGGGACGGCACACCCTGAAATTTTTCAACGCCCTGAAAGGAGCCCTGCGCCAAGATCCGGACATTATGCTGGTGGGTGAAATCCGTGATGCGGAAACCATGAAAATTGCCCTAAAAGCTGCGTCCACCGGTCACCTGGTGGCAGGAACCCTCCACACCAACAGCGCCATTAAAACCATTGAGCGGATTTTGGGAATGTTCCCCCCCAATGAACACGATGCGGTGCGGGTCAGCCTGGCGGAGTCGTTGGTGTCTATTGTTGCCCAAGGGTTGTGCAAGACTACGGACGGCAAGCGAGCGGCTTACCACGACATCCTGATTGCCACCGATGCCATTAAGGAATACATCGTTAAGGGGCAGATGGATGAAATTAACCAGGTTATGTTGCAGTCAGATTTTGACGGCATGATCACCATGAATAAGGCGCTCTTTAATCTGTACCAGGAGGG
>CALCTI010000050.1 GCA_937894105.1 uncultured cyanobacterium | reverse complement strand
GGATTGATCAACGTTTTAATCCCAATCAAAACGTTGATCAATCCTCACCGGAGCCTTCGTTACCGGAACCTTGGATTAGCCATAACGCCCACCAATTTTTCAACCCTGCTTCTAACGCCAAGCTTTTGACCACTGCCGCTGCCCTCACCCGCCTGGGCAGCAATAAATCGGTGTTCACGTCCCTTTATTTAGAACCGTCTTCTCCCCAGGGGCAACCGAATCTGTGGCTGGTGCCGTTAGGGGATCCCACCTTGGACCAGAAGGTGTTGGACCGGTTTGCCATCACCACCGCCCAAAATGGCATTACTGCGGTGGATACTCTTTGGGTTTGGGCCTCGGATTTTGGGCTAGCCCAGCGGGGACATGTGTCCTCCTGGGAGTGGGGCGATTTGCCCTTTGGCTATGGAGCGCCGGTGTCTACGGCCGTTTTGAACCAAAACCAGATGGTCTTGGAAATTAACGGCACCCAGGTGGGTGAGCCCGCGCAAGTTATCCCGTCCGATGAAATCGCTGCCCAACAGTGGCAAATCCAAAACCAAGTCATCACCGGCGAATCCGACATCCCCACTGCCATTCGCATTACCCCCGGCTGGCCGAACACTCTTCACCTTTCGGGCAGCCTTCCCGCTGGAGCAACGGATTTGACCCGTATTGCCGTCCCTCAGCCCGCTACGTATTTGGGGGATTCTTTTAAGATGGCGCTGGAGCAGCGGGGCATTGTGGTCAATCAGGTGCGAGTTCGCGATGATGTGGTCGCCCGGGGGAATTTGACGAATCTGGATGTGTACGACTCTCCGTCTGCGGGGGAGTTAGTTTATAGCATTAACCAGGTGAGCAATAATCTTTACGCAGAGACCCTATTAGGGTGGCTGGCGCTGAATCTGGAACAGAATGCAGATGTGGAGCGCATCGAAGTTTTGTCCGATATATTTGACCTATCAACCCCGGCGGGGCGATCGCGCTATGCCCTGGAATACGCCCTTGCTGAATTGGGCATTTCCTCGGATCAATATCGCATTGCCGACGGTTCCGGTCTGTCTCGCCAAAATTTGGTTACCCCCCAAACCCTGATCAATATTCTGGTGAGCATGGGGCGATCGCGAGAGACATTAACCTTTCGTCAATCCCTTCCCATCGCTGGAGAAACGGGCACCTTACGCAATCGCTTCAAAGACACCGTTCTGGAAGGCAAACTCATCGCCAAAACGGGCACCTTAACGGGCGTTTCGGCATTGTCAGGATATTTTCCCCATAGCAAGGGCAATTGGGTCGCGTTCAGCATTTTGGTGAATCATTCCAATCAGCCTGCTTCGGTGCTGCGTCAGGCGATGGATGATTTGTTAGTGGCGATCGCCGAAACCCCAAGCCATTGCCTAGGTATAGAATCAAACTAGAATCTGCGGCACGTCCTATGGTGGCTACAACAGCGAAGGAAGACGGACGATGGGCGGTGGTATTTGGAGGAGTTACGGGGGTTGGAGGCGATCGCCCCTTTGGAACATTTGCCGGGAGAGGTGTTGTTGGCAGCGTTATATCGCAGGGTGCAGTTTGGGGAATCCCAGGGCTAGGCTTCGGTGAGGGTGCGATCGCGTTGGGGCACCACAAAATCGGTTTCGGGGATGCCGCGATCGATGAGGTCTTCGATGAAGTCGCCGACATTGTTGGTTTCGACGAGGATTTTGCCGTCGGCGAGGCGTAGGTGGATGAGGACGCCGTATTTTTGCGGTTTGGGGGGGAGGTCAACGCCGATTAGAAAGTAGTTGTCGGTGTTGCGATCGCTGGCGACGAAGGTGGTGAATTTGAGGTGGTCCTGGTTGTTTTGGACGATTTGATAGTGCTCTTGCAGGGTGTCGAGGATAGCTTGGCGTTGGCGATCGGTGTGGTTTAAGGATTCCATTGTTCGATAGTTTCTGTAGAAGGGTCGAAGACGAGTAGTTTGATATCTTCATCGCGGATGAGATCCCGGACAATTCGCTTTTGGAAGAAGCTGTGGTACGCCTGACTGGGAATGGCGAGGTAGGTCAATGTGGGTAAGTTTTCGTTTTTGAGGACGGAGCGGTAAAGCACATATTGACCGACGGCTTTTTCGAGTTCGGATGTGCGCCCGTTGACTCCGAATACTTTGATTTCGACGGTTACGGTTTGGTTGGTTTTGCTGGCACAGAGATCGGAAAAGACGTAGAGTTCGGCGTCGCCCAGGACGTAGGGATCGTGGGTGATGGTCCAGCCGTCTTTGATGAGGGCACTTTTTACGGTGTCGTGGTAGAGGTCGCGGCGGGGGATGGCGAGATTAGGCTTCGGCGAGGGGACGATCGCTCTGCATAGAAACCATCACTTCAGTATCGATTTCATCGGCAACCGTGGCAGAAATAAAGGCATTTTCAGGGATGCCCCGATCGCCCAAATCTCCAATCAAGCGATCGGTGCCATTCCATTCAACGTGGATTTTTTGGTTGATAATCCGCAGATGAATCACAATGTCGTGGATGCGATCGCTATTTTTCCAGCCCAGGTTGATTAGTAAGTAATTGTCGGTGGTGGGGTCGCAAATGGCGATCGCCTGCACAGAACCATGGCGGCGGCGCAGTTGGGCGTATTCATTGAGGGGCGTGGCGATCGCGGGGCGGTAGGTCAGGAGTCGATCCATTGCAGTGCCTCGGTGTTGGGGTTGAAAACGATGAGGTTGATTTGTTCGTGTTGCAGCCAGCCCTGGACTTGGGGTTTGCGGATGAGGGAGGTGTCGGCGCGTTCGGGAATGGCGAGGTCGTGATATGACGGCGGGGCATGGAGGGTTAGGCGGTTAACTGTTGGCGGAGGGCGTCGGGGGTGGTGTTGAGGAGGGTGGCTGCGGCGGTGAGGAGGGTTTCGTCTTGGGTTTCGGTGTAGAAGCGGGCAAGGTTGCGCAAGGAAATACCTAAGCCATGTTCATCGTTGAATTCGATGGTGATTTGCAAGTCCTGCAAGTAATTTTCCCGTGCTTGCTCTAGCTCGCTCGTTGCTTCATCAACTTTTGCAAGCTGATAGTAGGTGCGGGCTTGGCTGTAGCGATCGCCGAAGTCGATGTTGATTTCGAGGGCTAGTTGATAGTTTCGCCGCGCTTCCTCATACTCGCGCAACTCCTGGGCGACCATTCCCAACTGGTGGTAGATGCGGGCTTGATCTTGATGCTTGTTATTAGCCTGCTCAAACCCCAAGCGATCAGTGTAAAGGGTGCGTGCGTGTTCGAAATTTCTGGCTAGCAGATGCACTGTTCCTAACTGAAAACCTAAACGGGTAGCTTCGTCGGCGTTCTCTAAAGATTTGGCAAGGGCGATAGCAGCTTCATACCGGGCGATCGCAATCCCATGCTTCTGCCATTTCTGATAGAGCATTCCCTCCCCTTCTAAAAAGCGCTTACGATTCAGCAGATCATCCGGCTCCAACAACGCCATGCCCTGAATTAACAACGCCTCAGCCCGCTCAAACTGTCCACAATCACGATAGAGATCTCCTAATTCCTCCAAAATCTGAATTTGCTGTCGCCGATCCGCCTCCGTTTGCGGCTTTCCCGTGGGGCAACATTCCTGAAGCAGCCGTTCCAATAAATCGATACGCCCCTTCAACTCCTCCGCACTAGAAAACCGCTCAAACTTCCCAGTTATCCGCATTTCATGGGCACTCTCCCGCGCCTGCTCACTGGAAGTGAAACGAAAGGTGCCGGACCGCCACGCCCAAAAATCGGGAGCAAACCGCGCCAGCCGATTCAACGCAAAATCCGGCAAAATCACCAATAGCGGATGGGGCACCGACTGCACATAAGCATCCCGCAATAAATTCAAATCCTGCAACAGCGGCGGCTCATTTCCCGTCATGCCGATCGCCCGCTCCAACCCGGCGATCACTACCACCCGCTTTGCCCCTTCTCCCGGCGGCTCCATCCCCTCCAACTCCGCCACCACCCGATCCCGCACATATCGTAGATGGGGATCATCCAACATCAATGGCACCACCTGCCATCCCTGGGTTTGGGCTTTCTGGGCCAGGGCTTGGAATAATCGCGATCGATCCTCGGGGAAATTCACCTCCACAAACCCCAACGTCCACCCCTCCGCTTCATGCATAAACACCGTC
>CALCTI010000049.1 GCA_937894105.1 uncultured cyanobacterium | reverse complement strand
ATTCAGGCTAAACGCGTCATCTATAACGAACTACGCGGAGCCCTTCAGGATATTGACGATCCCAACAGCAAACTACGGGTCAATATTGAGCGAGCCCTGGATATCTTGCCCCAAGGAACCCAAGACAGCTTGACTCTAATAGCAGCTAAAGCGCGAGATAAGACCCAAGCGGTTCAGGATGATTTAGCGGAGTTTCAAAGTGAATTGGAGGCATGGTACGACCGAGCTCAAGATCGCGCCGCTGGAGTGTACCGCCGCAATGCGCGAGGAATGTCCTTGATTTTGGGGATTGTGTTGGCCGTTGCTAGCAATGCCGATACGTTTTACATCGTGCGTAGCCTGTCACGGAATTCAATTTTGCGTGGGGCAATTTCCAGCTATGCGGAGGAAACCATCGTTGACGCGAGTCCAGAAAGTTTAAAAAGCCTCGACCCGGCGTTAAATGATATTGCGCTGCCCATTGGTTGGGGGGTGGGGATTTTGGATAAGCAGATGAGTACTAATTCAGGGGAGAAACCTACCAGCTTCTTCCTTTGGCTATGGTTCCGGGTTCGGATATTAGCTGGGTGGATCGTGACAGGAATCGCCATTTCCATGGGAGCGCCCTTTTGGTTTGACCTGTTGAGCAAGTTGGTGAGCGTGAAGCGTTCAAAAGGTACCAACTAATACCAAATCCGCTTTAACTACCCCAAAATGATGGTTCTAGCTAAACCCACATTTTGCCAAGCTCAGCGCTCATTGGTCCATCTTTACAAGGTTAGGGTTAACTCCGGATTTGGTATAAGGGCACTGGCGATGGCGATCACGGCGGTTTAGGTTTACCACCACTAGTCCTAAGCGGCTTATTGAAGGACAGCGGTGGCAAAGGTAGGGAAATTTGTCGGGAGTCTTCTACGACTGCTTTCGTAAATACAGTTTTTTTCGCTGTAAGCAGGACATTGGGCGTCAGAGGATTTTAGGGGAGGTAAAGCGGATTTAGCATTAGAGCATTTCTTGTATTGTTAGTTGAGCCAAAACCGAAAAAACGATGGCATTGGGAAGCTGCAATTGTGGCGGAGTAACTTTCAAGGTTGAAAAAAGTCAATCGGACGTCTATCTCTGCCATTGTTCAATTTGTCGAAAAGCTACGGGAGCCGCTGGCATCGCAGTGGTGGTAGTGCCGAAGCATCTATTTTGGTGGACGGCAGGCGAAACGCTCATCACCCATTGGGCAAAACCTGGGCACGACTGGCAAATGAACTTCTGTAGAATCTGCGGTTCTCCTCTACCTGGTGACAACGACGAAGCCAATGTTTTTATTCCTGTAGGATTTCTATCGGATGGCACTAAAAATTTAAAGGTCGCCCATCACATTTGGGTCGGGTCAAAAGCGATCTGGGACGATGTGGGTGAATCAGGGGTACAGCATCTCGAGGCTTTAGATCAGTAAGGTCGCTGGGGCTTGCCCGTGGAGTATGGTCAATACGTACCGCTCAATCGAGTTTGATTCGGGACGGCGATAAGCAATCATAGGGAGATTGTTAGGGAATTTTGCTCTCTATGGCTGCAATTTCACACGATCGCCCCTTAACCCGCCTAATGGCCTACGGACGGCGATATCGCGTTTCGGTTTGGCAGGCGGTCACCTGTTCCGTGCTGAATAAAATTTTTGACTTGGCACCGCCGCTGCTGATTGGTTTGGCGGTGGATGCGGTGGTCTCGCGAGATCAGTCGCCCTTGGGACAGATGGGCATTACAGGCATTTTCAACCAGTTTCTAGCCATTACGTTTTTGACGTGTATTGTGTGGGGGCTGGAGGCATTTTTTGATTATGCCTACCATCGCCTGTGGCGTAACCTAGCCCAGGCGGTGCAGCATGATTTGCGCCTGGACACTTACGGCCATTTGCAAGATTTGGACCTGGCATTTTTTGAAGAGCGCAGCACCGGCGAGCTGCTGTCCATTCTCAACGATGATATTAATCAGCTAGAGCGCTTTTTAGACCACGGTGCCAGCGATGTGCTTAAGGTAGGCACCACGGTGGTAATTATTGGCACCTTGTTTTTCGTCGTGGCTCCCCAGGTGGCGTGGCTCGCTATGTTGCCCATGCCCTTTGTGATTTGGGGGGCGATCGCCTTTCAAAATAAACTCAACCCCCGCTACGGCAAAATGCGATCGCGGGTGGGCGAACTGAGCAGCCGCCTAGCTAATAACCTCAGCGGCATTGTCACCATCAAAAGCTTTACCGCCGAAGCCTACGAGCTAGGGCAAGTGACTCGCGAAAGCAACGCCTATCGAGACAGCAACCGCCACGTCATTGCCCTGAGCGCTGCCTTTGTACCGTCCATTCGCATTGTAATTTTGGTGGGCTTTACGGCCACCCTGTTTTACGGAGGCATGGAAACCGCCGCCGGGCGTATTCCCGTGGGCACCTACAGCATGTTGGTGTTTATTATTCAGCGCCTGCTGTGGCCCCTCACGGAATTGGGACATACCCTCGACGATTACCAGCGAGCCATGGCGTCCACCCGCCGGATTTTTCAGCTCCTGGACACGCCCATTGAAGCCCATCTTGGCACCGTGCAAATTCAACCGACCCAGGTTGCCGGCGAGGTGCTGTTCAACAATGTCACTTTTGCCTACCGCGATCGCCCGCCCATTTTGCGCAACCTTTCCCTACACGTTCCCGCTGGACATACGGTGGCGATCGTGGGGGCCACCGGCTCTGGCAAAAGCACCCTGGTGAAACTACTGTTGCGCCTGTACGAAATTCCCGACGGTGAAATTACCCTGGACAGCGAAAATATTCAGAATATTGAACTGCAAAGCCTGCGCCGATCCATCGGTCTCGTCAGCCAAGACGTATTTTTATTCCATGGCACCGTGGCAGACAATATTGCCTACGGTACCTTCGGTGCATCCAACGAAGCCATCACCAACGCCGCCAAACTGGCCGAAGCCCACGACTTTATCCGCCAGCTTCCCCAGGGCTACGCCACCATCGTGGGTGAACGGGGGCAAAAGCTCTCCGGTGGTCAGCGGCAACGACTGGCGATCGCCCGCGCCATCCTCAAAGACCCACCCATTTTAATCCTGGACGAAGCCACCTCCGCCGTGGACAACGAAACGGAGGCAGCAATTCAGCGCTCCCTTGATAAAATCACCCAAAATCGTACGACGATCGCGATCGCCCACCGCCTGTCCACCATCCGCAACGCCGACTGCATTTACGTCATGGAAAACGGCACCCTCATCGAACAGGGAACCCACGAACAGCTCGTCGCCGACAACGCCAGCCTCTACGCCAGCCTATGGCGAGTACAAATGGGACTAAAAGCCGTGCCCCATTAAAATTGCCCAGAGTCAACATCGCCCCCGCCCGCAAGAAAACTTAGAAAACTTGCATCTTTCCTTACCCTCGGCGTATCATCGATGATATGCGTACTTTATTCAAGAGCCAATCGGCAGAGGGTTAATATCATGGCTGGACGGGGCGGACGACGACCAGGAGCTGGACGACCGGTAGGGTCCGGCAAATACGGGGAACCAACCAAAGCAGTGCGCGTTCCTGAAAGCATGGTACCCCACCTGTCGAAAATGATTAAAGAATTCCGTTCGGGAGACACTGACTCGCCCAACGGATTATCTGTTCCCATGCCCGACAACGTTTTGCCTTTTAAACGTCCCGGCAACGGTCCCTCCAACTTAATCCCATTATTTGATGCTCCCGCCGCCGCAGGCTGGACCGCAATTTCGCAGGATATGCCCCCCAGCGAAACCGTGGACCTGGTGCGCCACCTAAGCCATCACCCCGACAGCTCATTTTTGGTGACCGTACTAGGCGATTCCATGGTTAACGCCGGGATTAACGACGGGGATTTGCTGCTAGTGGACAAGGATGAGGAAGCAACCCACGGGCGAATTGTGTTGGCTCACCACAATGACAAAATGACCGTCAAGCGCCTCCATATTGCCTCGGACAAGACCATCACCTTAAAGGCAGAAAATCCGGACCACAATAATGAAGTGGTCAAGGAAGGGGACTCCTTCGAAGTTATTGCCACAGTGGTTAGCGTAATTCGCCGCTTTTAAAGTGCTGCTTCAAGGGTTAGCGGTAGGGGGGCATCAAAACGCACCACACAGGGATTTAAACCTTTGTTCGGTGCGTTGGAACGAATTGGGAGCGACCCGACCAAAATTAGGCACTAGCCAAGCTTTGAACATCCTATTAAGCAGACGCTTTCAAAACTTTTAAATGGATCGACTTAGGTTGGTCGC
>CALCTI010000048.1 GCA_937894105.1 uncultured cyanobacterium | reverse complement strand
AGAATGCGTGTTTGCGCTCTTTCATCACAGCATTCAGAACCAGTTTGAAGTGTCCAATCAGACTTTTCAGACATCCACTTAGGAATCTGAGGTCGAGGTAAAGCCCGCTTTTGAAAAGGAGAAGCTAAATTCGGCGGCGATCGCCTCGTCGACCCCAAGCCATAGAACGAATGGCAATAAAGTACTGTTTACGAAACTTCTTTATGAAAACCCTAAACAGGTATATCACGAATTTTTTTATTAAGAAAACTTCTTGATAGAACAAGGACACACAAAACAAAAAGCGCCTTTGCTCTGAGCAGGGCATTAATTGAAGCTAGAACTCTTACGCTTCTAGGATTTCAGTCTCAATTGTCTTTTATTTGACCGGTCATAGACTTTAAAATCACCTTATGCAGATTCTCAATAAGCACCCTTTCTCAAGATTTAGCGGTGATCTTTGCGGTGCGAATCTTGCCAACAATCGCCGATTACGTGACGATCTGATTTTTCAGGATTGCTTCGTCGAGATTTACAGGGGCAATCCTGAGGGTTAAACCTCGTCCAGGGCTAGAACAGCCTTGGTTGGCTTTTTGTGAGATGTTCCCCAACGATCGCCGCTAAGCGAAGACCATTTTTAACGCAATCGCCTACCGCGACACCACCCATATAGTTACTGCCCGCAAACAGGCCGGGGTACTGTTCGAGTCCCGCTTGAAGGGCATCAAGGCGCTGTTGGTGACCGATGGTGTATTGGGGAATAGCTCGATCCCACCGGTGGACGGCAAGCACCCGAGGCTGGGGGGGGCGGAATTCTTTGAGCAAAATACGGCTGACGTCTTGGTGCACCTGACCGACGATTTCACCGTCGCTCATCTGGGCGATCGCCGGGTTCGTGCTGCCGCCGATAAAGTTGATTAACGATTGCCAGCCTCGGGGGGCACGACCAGGAAATAGGCTGGATGCCCAGATGGTTCCAAGGGTGGTGATGCCCAGGCTGCGGGGAATTAAATTGCCGAAACCTTCCATATCGGTTTTTAAGTCGCTTTTGGGATAGGCCAAAATTACGCATGCAACGGTGGGGTAGGGGATTTGGGCGATCGCCTCGCTGCTTTTTGGCGCTAACGGCTGCAACAGGTTACCGGTGGTGTTGGTGGGAGTGGCCAACAGAAGCGATCGCGTGGTGACGGTGGTGATACCGCTGGGGGTTTCCACCGTTAGGCGATAGGTGTCGTTGGGTTGGGGGTTAATCGCAATAACCCGGTGGTTGAGTTTGACGCGATCGCCGAGCTTCGCCGCCAGGGTATCGGTTAACACTCGCAAGCCCCCTTTAAAGGAGCCCAGTTCGCCCGACTTCACCACCGGTAAATCGGCGCGGGGTGGGTTGAGCTTTTTCGCCTTTTTGCGCGCCATCAATGTTTTCACCGCACCGGGCACCAGCGTGCCATTGCCACGATCTTCCAGTGCCGCCAACTTGGCAAAAGCAGACTGCCCACTTAGCTGATTGACATCGCCCGCATACACGCCGGAGACAAAGGGGATAACCAACTTTTCCACCGTTTCCGCCCCCAGGTGCCGGGTGAAAAATTCTCGCACCGTTTCTTCACCGCCGCGCGCCAAGGCTTCCGGGGTTACCTTTTCGGAAATTAACCCCGTTGCCCCCAATATCAAACGAATTTTGCCTGCCCGGCTAATCAGCGATGTGCTGGCAAAGGAACCGGGGCTCATGGGCACCGCTGTCAGCTTGTTGTTCCAGTACACAAAACGAGGGAGTTTGCGATCGGCGAGGATCATTTCATCCTTCAACCCCGCATCGACGATTAGCCCCAGCAGTTCGGGGTTGGCAGAAAAGCTATTGGGTCCCTCTTCCCACAGAAAGCCGTCTTGGGATTGGGTGGTAACGCAGCCGCCAACGCGATTCCCCGCCTCTAGCACCAGTAGTTTTTGGACCGGGTTGGAGGATTTGATGCCCAGTTCGTGGGCCGTGGTTAAGCCAGTTAAGCCTGCGCCGACGATAACTACGTCAAGGGTTTCGCCCCAGTTGGCGATCGCCGCAGCACCCGTATTCCCTACCGCATCGTTTACCAAGGTGCCCGTCATAGTTCCCCCAAGGGTGCTAACTGCCAGTTTTAGTCAACGTTATTTAATGCTTTATAAATTGAACCGTGAATGGAAATTGAAAAACCAGGACAACGGCGGATTGTTAATGATTTGATAATTTTCGGCGGCGCACACTGGTCAATGGGATCTAAACCGATCAATGGATGCTAAAGCTATCTAAGGCAAATTGATGGGCTGCCCTTGGCGGGTAAATAGGGCGATGTCCCACTGCCCGCTACGGTTCACTTCAAAGGTGATGCGGCGACCGTCAGCGCTAATCATGGGCGATCGCACCTCGGCGGGTAGGTTGCCGGTGATATCAGAAATTTGGCGGGTGCGGGTGTTGTAAATCAAAATGCGCGATCGCCCCTGGCGGCTGGCCGCAAAAGCCACCCATTGCCCATCATCGGAAACGCTGGGAGATGAGGTGATGGTATCTAGGGAGTTTAGTCCGGGCAGGGGAAGGGACTGGCGCGATCGCAAATTGTAGAGATAAATATCTTGGCTCCCGCGCCGGTCGGATACGAAGACTAGGTAAGAACCGGCAAGATGGGGCGATCGCTCCGCAAAGCCGCTGTTGAGGCTGCTGGGATTTGCGCCATTAATATCACTGGGATAGCGCACCAATCGCCCCCCCATACATCCCGTAATTCCCACGGCCGCTACAGCTAACCCTAGCCAACGCCACTCCAATCCCATCGTTGTTACCCTGTGTTTGTTGCCAAACTCCTCTAATTTCTATTCTCTCAATTCTCGTTCTAGATTTTTGCCTTAAATCTTTCTTTAAAAATCCCCTATGACTTCCCTGAAATCCCTGTTAGCTACGGCTTTGGTAACGGTTGGTCTTGGTGGAGCGATCGCCGTTCCTACCCACGCCCACACTAACGCCCATACCCACAGCAATGATGCCGCCGTCGCCCAAGCTGAAGACGCCGTCACCTTTCAGGTTATTCCAGTGCGAGGCAATGTTTACATGGTGTCAGGCTCCAACGGCGCGGGTAATATCGGCGTACTGACGGGAGAGATCGGTCCGATTTTAATTGACAGTCAAGTGCCCGGCGTTACGAACAACCTGCAAAACGTCATCCTGAGCGAATTCAACCGCCGCGCCGGGCTGCTCATCAATACCCACTGGCACTTTGACCACACTGGCGGCAACAGGGTCCTGGGAGAAACGGGCTTAACCATTATTGCCCACGAAAACGTGCGGGAGCGAATGGCCGCTGGACAGGTTATCGAAGCCCTGGATCGGACCATTCCCCCCGCACCAGCCGAAGCGTTACCAGCAGTTACCTTCACCGATTCAATGGTGTTGCATGTGAACGGCGAAGCGACCCAAATTTTCCATGTGAGCAATGCCCACACCGATGGAGACACGATAATCCACTTCAAAAACGCTAACGTAATCCACACGGGCGACGTGGTATTTAACGGTCTTTACCCGTTTATCGACGTGTCCAGCGGCGGCAGCATTAACGGAATGATTGACGGGGTGGATCAAATTTTGGCGATCGCCAATGACGACACCAAACTGATTCCCGGTCACGGTCCGTTGTTAACTCGCGCGGAACTGGTGGAATATCGCACCATGTTGGTGACCGTGCGCGATCGCATGGCAGCAGCGATCGCGGAGGGCAAAACCCTGGAGCAAGTGTTAGCAATGAACCTCAACGCGGACTACGACGAAACCCTCGGCAATATCTTTTTATCCCCTGAACAATTTGCCACTATTCTCTATAACGATTTATCGCGATAAGCCATTTCAGGCAATAAAAGCATCAACAGCAATGGTTGGAGAATCGTTGTACGGCACCGCAACCACAAAAAATCGAGCTAAGCTGTATCGGCACCGCAGGTTTTTAGTTATTAATCCCTAGGGCGTGTGATCAATTAATCTCCAGAAGCCTTATGCAGTAGGGAGTACGCGCCCTTTAAAAACAAACAAAGCTAGGGGCTGAAACCCTTACGGCTCTTGACTTAGGGATTCAATTGATGACAGCCCCTAGTCATTAACCCCTAGTCGTTTCTGACGTTACTTACTGAAGTCGTAATCGTGCTTACCCAAAATTCTTCTACGTCACCTGGTTCTTCGTCAGCGATATCTACGCCCACCGATCCGCCGAAACTGAAGCTACAAAAGGTCCAAATTTCGGCGCGACGGGCGGGCATTAATCCCAATCATTGGTACGCGATCGCCTGGGGCAAGGACTTAAAATCGGGAGAGGTGATGCCCGCCAAGGTGTGGAAGCAAAAATTCGCCATATATCGCACAGAAAATGGCGAGCTGGGGGCCGTAGATGATGCCTGTCCTCACAAGGGTGTGGAAATGCACCGGGGCAAGGTAATGGGCGAACATCTAGCCTGTCGCTACCACGGCTGGGAATTTGACAGTGAGGGGGAATGCAAGAAAATTCCCTACCTGCCCAAGGTGCAAAAGCTGCCACGCTGCGCCGTTTTGAAGACTTATGCCATTCAGGAAAAGTACGGCATTATTTGGCTATTTCCAGGAAGCCGCGAGCTGGGGGAAAAAACGCCCCTGTTCGATATGCCCGAGTATGGCAATAACGATTGGTTTATGGTGCCGGTAAATGGTCATTTTCAGGCACACTTTTCCATTTGCAATGAAAATTCGATGGATGTGTTCCACGGATTTTTGCACGAGGATTTGCAAGGCTGGTTTGACCCGATGCTGACGCGGCTAAAGGACCAGGGTGATTCTATCGAGGCAGACTATCAGGTGTCTTATAAGGGTCAAATGGCGAAGTTTTTGGGCTTCACAAAAAATGCCAATGAAGTGACAACCCGCACCATTTCGGTGCAGTATCGCTATCCCCACTACTACAGTTCCCTGGAGGGAATTTCTAGCCTGTACCTGATGCGGCTGCCGATGGATGAACAGGAAAGTCGTTCCTTTGCCCTGTTTTTCCTTAAGCTGAGTTTGCCCCAGTGGTTGATTAATCCGGTGCGATCGCCCCTGCAAAAATTCGTAGAACGGTTCCTCTTCCAAAAGTTCTTGGATCAGGATACGGAAATGATGGAAAGCGAACAACAAGTGTATCTGGCCGATCCTGACCGCCAATATGTGGAAATCAACCCCGCCATCATTGCCGTGCAGCGCATGGTGGTGCGCCAATATCAATGGTTCCTCGACGGCAAAACTGGCCCCGTCACTAAATGATGTAGGACAATAAGTTGCGATCCAGTTGCAGCTTAAAGTTGCGGCCCAAATGTAGGAGGGTGAATTAGTGCCAGAGTTTCCAGTTACCTTCAATTCCTTTGGGCTCAGCGGTTTGGATCCGACTCGGGCGCTTGAACCCAGTCAGCAAACCGTCGTGATTACCCACGGTTACCGCAGCAACGGCAATGCCCAGTGGATTCTCGACAAGGCGCAAATCCTTAGACAGGGCGATCCCAATGCGAACATTATTGTGGTCGATTGGGCAGAGGGCGCAGCTCCAGGAATATTTGGGCTTGGATTACCCCCCCGCCGCTGCCAATACGCGATCGCTGGGTATTGACATTGCCAACCAGCTAATTGGGCTCGGTATCGACTCCGCCAAAACCCAGCTTATTGGTCATAGCTTAGGAGCCCACGGCTCTGGGTTAGCCGGGGAGGAATATGCTCGGCGCACTGGAGGCGATCGCCTCAATCATCGGTTTAGATCCCGCTGGTCCCCTGTTTGAGGAAAGACTATCGGGAAATACCACCGTTGAAGTGCCGCCGCAAGATCGCCTCGATCCCTCCGATGCCACACAGGTGGTAGCTCTGCACACTAGCTCCGTCTTTAGACACAACGGACTGCTGGGCGACATTGATATCTTTTTCAATCGCGAATCCATACTGCAACCGAGGCAATTTAACGATGCAGGCAACCACTCCTATTCCCAGGAAGTCCATGACCAGATTCTGAGAGGAGAGCCACTTGTGACGGCAACAGGGCTCCCCATTACCCCAAATTTCTTAGCCACGGGCGCGGGTGAATTCAATGCATCTTCCTTTAGCGCCACCTTGCCAGACAACTCGCCAACCGTTTCAGAATTAACGGATCCACCCACTTTTGAGGCGCTGAGAAATCGCCTGGCTGAGGCTAACCAAGGCAGCATCAACAACAAATCTTTCCCTTGGATAATAGGCAAAGCGCGCCAAGTTTCACCGTGACAGAGGGCATCTCTGAAGCAGCACCGGGAGGCTTCTAGGCACACCATTGGCAGAGGAGCTGATCGGCTCACAGGGATCAGATGTGCTGCTGTCCTTTGGGGGAGCGGACGTCATTACTGGACAAAACGGGAATGACGTTCTCTTCGGGGGAGACGGTCAAGACACCATTAGTGGCGAAAACGGCAACGATATCCTCAACGGCAACAAAGGCGACGACCGGTAAAGGGGAGGTCC
>CALCTI010000047.1 GCA_937894105.1 uncultured cyanobacterium | reverse complement strand
CGTTCATCGGTTAATACTAAGGCGTAGACGTGTGTTTAAATGGAGGCGATGAGCTCGGCGGCGATCGCGGCGTTGACCCTTTACGATATGGCAAAGGGGTTAGAAAAATCCATGGTCATTGAGGGTGTGAAATTAGTGCGGAAAACTGGCGGAAAATCCGGAATTTTCCAAAGGGAAGACTAAATTATTAATAGCCAGGTATTAATAGCCAGGTATTAATAGCCAGGTGCTTTACTGAGCATTAGGAAAAAGCACCTCGCCCACCCCTTAGCAAGCCCCTAAAAAAAGCACTTACTGAATGGATACGCTGATTAATTTTCACGTTATTGACCCTAATAATTTAGGGGACTATTTTTCGTCACCTTTTGAGTATTTTGACTTCCCCGGATTAAAAACGGAGCGATGGGATTTACAAGAATTAAGGGATTTTGCGGCGGCTCCTGATAGTGCTGGCAAGATTCGGGATTATCTGGCGCAGCTGTCTCCCAACCAGAAAGTCCATATTGTTTTTGGTGGCGGCGGATTGTTAGCCTCCCAATTTAAAACAGCAACTCAAACGGCCTTTAATAAGGTGTCCCAAAGTACCGGTGGTCGGGCGATCGCCTGGGGCGTGGGTCAACAGTCCTATAGCATTAGAAACTCAGAAAATAGCCCCCCAGAGTATCGAAATAAAGTTAAACGCCAGGCACTCGATTTTCCCTACGATGACTACGTTAAAGACTGGGATTTAGTGGGCGTTCGGGATGATTTAGAGACTCAATATTGGGTGCCTTGCGCTAGCTGCATGCATCCTGCCTTTGAAAAAGATTATGGGGAAAAACATGATTTTGTTGTGTATTCCCATAAAAAATTCCAACTTAAAATTCCAGGAATTCCCACCTTAGATCACACGGAAAAATCGATGGATAAAGTGTTGGATTTTCTAGGCTCAGGCAAAACAATTCTAACTAGTTCATTTCACGGTGCTTACTGGGGAACACTTTTGGGGCGAAAGGTTTTAGCATTTCCTTTTACTTCAAAATTTATGACCTTAAAGCATCCGGTTGGCATATATCCCCATGCCACTTGGGCAATTCCTCAAATACGATGGCAGCCTTTTAAAACAACATTTCTGAACAAAATAAACGTAAAAATAAAGCTTTCTAAAAGCTATCAATGCCCAACAAAAGATTGGGAAAACTATTTGGATGAGGTCCAGGCATACCCCAATGCGCTGGCGGAGTGCCGAGAACGTAACCAGTTGTTTCATCAACGGGTGATGGATTTAGTGAGTTCACAGTAAGCTGGCCATAGAGAGGCGGTAAAAGGTGGTTTTTGGCGATGGTGTCGACTCCCAAGATTGAAGTTGTTGACCAGGCAGAAACTGCTGAAGAGGCTGGCGATCGCATTGCCCGGCTGGCGGCGGCAACGGGGCTGACGGAGGAGCAGGCGGCGGCGGCATTTGCCCTGGGATCAGTGGCGGTGACGGCGGGGGCGGGCACGGGCAAAACCCATATGCTGGCGGAGCGATATTTATTTCACTTGACCGAGCGAGGTTTGTCGCCATTGGAGGTGGTGGCGGTTTCTTTTACCCGTAAGGCGGCGGCGGAGTTGCGATCGCGAATTCGATCAAAAATCGCAAAAAATTTGGGGCAGGATTCGGAAGCGCTGGCAGAACTAGAAGCGGCTCCGATTTCTACCTTTCACTCCCTGGCGGGGCGCATCTGTCGCGAACATCCCGATGCGGCGGGGATCCCCCCTAATTTTCAAATGATGGACGAGCTGGAAGGGGCTCTGTGGCGGCAAGAGCAGCTTGATCGTGCTTTTTATCGGCTACCCACTCAGGTGCCGGACCTGTGCAAGAAAATTCCCTATTCCCAGGTGCGGGAAATTTTTGAGGTGTTGCTGGCGGACCCGCTGGCGGCTCAGGTAGCTCTGGGGCGATCGCGCAACGATTGGCTGCCGGTTTTAGAACAGTTACGACAGCAAACCTTAGAGGATTTATTGGGAGATTCCGAGTGGCAAAATGCCCAGGGAATTGTATTAGGTAATTTTGGTGCTGGTGGAGATAAGTTTGAGGTGATTCGGTCTGCAGTAGCCGAGGCATTAGATGATTTAAATGCCGTTGATGACTGGGAGGCGATCGCCGATGCGGTCACTATTATTAGCAAAGCAAAAATCAATTGTGGAAGCGCTAAAAATTGGAATAACGATAAGGAGTTACTAAAGGAGGTCAAGGATGCTGTATCTACTTTGCGTAGTCAAGTTCAAGAAATAGAGCAAGTAGGGATATTAACTTTAAATCCCAATGAGTATGATGATGAATTAGAAAGTTTATTACCGCTTTTAAAAGAAGGGTTTGAGT
>CALCTI010000046.1 GCA_937894105.1 uncultured cyanobacterium | reverse complement strand
GAACGATTTACCGGTGGCATTACCAAAGAGCAATTAATCAACAACCACGAAAAGGTACTGGCAACCATCAAGCTTCTAGAAATTATTGGAGAAGCCGTTAAGCAACTACCAGAAGCAATCAAAGCGAAATATCCCGACATTCAGTGGTTCGCGATCGCGGGAATGCGCAATATTTTGGTTCACGTTTACTGGGACATCGACACAGAGGTAATCTGGGCAACCATAAATGAAAGTATTCCGCCTCTGAAAACCGCCATTATCCAGCTTCAGAAGGATCCGCTTGATTGATTTCGAGCGCACCGCTAGCGCATGGCAGAGAGAAAAGCTGGTGCGTACCCCTCAAGAAACTCAGACAAAGCGTCCTCTGTTTGACTAATCTCCATGGGCTATCTGATCGGCACCAACTCAATCGAAAGTGTCAATTACTGAAGGTAAAAAAAGCTCCAGGCTGCCCACATAAGAGCATTGGAAACTATCAATAGTCCCCTGCCCCACCATGAACGTATTAGTCGAAAAACATAGAGGCTAAGTATCAGCGCTAAGGCAATTTCAAACACAGAGAAAATATTGCCATAGTGCTGTGGATCCCAATAGGAAATAGGGCTTTCGAAGCGAGCATTACTTAGGGGCCAAAAATGGCGGTGAGCATCTTCTCGATGCAAGGGAAGATCCACTAGGCAATGGAGTAGAACACTAGCGCAGCAGATGGCAATCACGGTTCCTAACCACTGCCACTGTCGCCATTTCTTCTGACGGCTTACCCACACTCCCATCCCAATTCCTAATAGCGACAGTGGGATTGAATTCCACACATCGAAGACATTTTGCCAGAACGGTTCATAGTAAGCGACATCCCAAATCTGTCGCTCTGGCAGTCTCGCAATCAATTTCGCCCAGCCATAAAAAACAAACATGGCTAAGTCTGGAACCAGCGATCCGAGGACAATTGGCCAGTTCCACTCAGGGCGCTTTTTACGCCCTAAAATTGCCAAATTGATAATCGCGTGGGACGGAGTATTCATCGATTCTGCGTCGGTTAGTTTCCATCAATATGGCAAGCCCGCGCCTGAGAGTCGCTACGTCCCTAGATAGCTCAACATAAAGCGAGCCACCATAAAGTAGGTCAACACTCCCAACATATCCACCGCCGTGGTGATAAATGGAGCCGACATTAACGCCGGATCAAAGCCTAAGGAGCTGAACAGGAAGGGGAGGGATGCGCCGGCCACGGAGGCCAAGATTGAAATAGCCAGCAGGCTGATGCTTACGGAGATAGAAACGGTGAGGGGGTAGTTGAAAAGGGCGGTGCCTGCAAATACCATCACCGCCAGCATTAATCCCAATAGGGCTCCGGCGATCGCCTCTCGCTGAATCACCATAAACGGCCCCGAACGAATGCGATCAATATTGAGTCCGCGAATCACCACCGTTGACGACTGGGCTCCCACATTGCCGCCCGTGCCAATCAGCAACGGGATAAACGCCGTCAGGGACACCACCTGAGTAATAATGTCGTCTTGGGAACGGATAATAGCCCCCGTCACCCCGTTGGTTACCAGCAGCACCAATAACCACACCACCCGCCGCTGGGCTACCTGGAGCAAATTGGTTTGGAAATAATCATCGTCGCCGCTTTGTACACCACCTAACGCATAAATATCCTTGGTGGTTTCCTCTTCCAAAATATCGATAACATCGTCCACCGTCACAATGCCCACCAGACGGCTTTCGCTATCCACCACCGGCACCGCCAAAAAGTCATAGCGCTGAATCAGCCGCGCCACCTCTTCCTGGTCTTCGCCAGTGCTAACGGACACTACATCCCGCTTCATCAAATCGGAAACCTGGTCCTCTGGCTGAGCCGTGACGATCGCCCGCAACGACACAATTCCCGTCAACTGCCGCGTATTGTCCGTCACGTACAGGTAATAAATCGTCTCCGTCACATCCGCCAGCCGCCGAATACGCATTAACGCCTGGTCGACGGGCATTTCCTCCTTCAGAGAAATATACTTGGGCGTCATAATGCGCCCCGCCGTGCCCGCTTCGTAGCCTAACAGCAGCGCCGTGGCTTCCCGTTCCGCCGGGCTTAGCTGTCCCACTAAGCGCCGCACCAACGTTGCCGGTAATTCTTCAAATAGTCGGGCGCGATCGTCTGGAGACATTTTATCCACAATATCCAGGACTTCTTGGCGCTTAAAATCCTCTATTAGTATTTGCTGAACATTGGAGTCCAGAAACTCATAAACCTCAGACGCCTCATCTTTTGATAGTAGTCGAAAAGCTAACACCTGCATGGTGTCCGGCAAGCCACCGATGGCATCGGCAATGTCTGGTGGGGTGACCGGTCTAAGGAGGGCTTTGGCTCCAGGTAAATTATTTTCGGTCAGTAATGCTCGTAACTGAGCTTGAACTAAATCTCGTAGTTCCCGCCGCGAGACTGTTGCAGAGGCTGCTGCTGCCTGATTGCGCTCCGTTCCCATTTCAGTCCCCTCCTCGACGCTGCCCTTTAGTGTACTGGTAGTTGACCAGACTCAACGTTAACGTCAGTTTGCAGAAAAGCCCCTCTGAATAAGGGGGAAATCGTCTAAAAATTCCCCCACTGTTTGCAATCTTGAAAGCAGGGTTACTGGTTAGGAATCCCCCATCGGCACCCTGGTGTTAGAGGGGAAATTTATTGTTGCTTTTGCTCACGTCAATAAAGCTGGTCAATAATTTGGCGTTAACAATTCTGCGTTAATAATTTTGCATCCACAATTTTGCATCCACAATTTTGCATCCACAATTTTATGAACCAGCTTTATTGACCAGTGGCTGGGGGAATTACCCCGTCGCGCCCATGGGAAAACCAGCCGCTCAGGGCTACCGCCAACCCGTCGGCCGCATCGTCCGGGCGAGGCAATTTATCTAAGTTCAGCTCCCGCATCACCGCTTCCTGCACCGCTAGCTTGTCCGCATTGCCGTAGCCCGTTAGGGCTTGCTTAATTTGGGCGGGGGTAAATTCCACCAGGGGCAGCTTATGTTGCGCCAATACCAACATCACCACCCCTCGCCCTTGGGCTACGGCGATCGTGTTGCCCATGCGGTAAAAAAATAGCTTTTCGATCGCCACAAAGTCCGGCTTAAACCCGTTCACCACCTCGTGTAAATCATCGTGGATCATACACAGGCGATCGCCAATGGGAGTCCGGGCCGGGGTTTGAATGACACCAAAATCCAGCACTTCGATTTGGTCTGGCGATCGCCCCTGTCCCGCCGTACAATCCAGTGCTCCGAAGCCCACGATCGCCAACCCTGGATCCAACCCCAAAATTCGCACCATCGACTGCGCCTCGTTAACTTTATTTCGTACACCTATCAAAATTCGATAGTATCGCAATAGAATAAATCAGCAAGAGAGACTGAGAAAGTCAGCAAGAAAGAGTTAGAAAACCCTATGAGCTTAAACGTCGTAAATCTGGTAGGACGCGTGGGCGGCGACCCCGATATGCGTTACTTCGAGTCGGGAACGGTGCTGTGCCGGCTGACCCTGGCGGTAAATCGCCCCACAAAAAATGACGATCAGCCCGACTGGTTTAGCTTGGAAATTTGGGGGAAAGCTGCGGAAACCGCCGGCAACTACGTGCGCAAGGGATCGCTGCTGGGGATCCAGGGGCGACTAAGCATTGACACCTGGACGGACCGCAACACCAACGCCCAGCGCAGTGCGCCAAAGATTCGCGTGGAGCAGTTTCGCTTTCTCGGCAGCCGTCGGGATAATGACCCGTCTACGGTGGGTAACGCGCCAGCAAGTGGCTTCGACGAATTTTAAGCGCTGAAGAATTTGCCTAGGGCGTGTCATCAATTAATCTCCAGAAGCCTGATGTGGTGGGAAGTGAACGCCCTTTCAAAAAAAATACTGGGGGCTAACCCTCACTGCTATTGGGCTTGAGATTTAATTGATGACACGCCCTAGCTAGAGTTTGTCTCTTTGACGGCGTTGGACGGCTTAAACATTCCGCCGATGGATTTTGCCAGCCAGCCCCGTGGGAAAAATCGCCCTGAATTAACTAGCGCCTTGTTGGCTAAACCGCCGGTGACGCAGTTTGCTTTGCCTGCGTCCAGGGCGTTCAGGGCTTCGGCGACTACCGCTTCTGGGGTGGCCGCGGCGTTTGGGCTGGGGGCGATCGCGGCGGGGAAATCGGCCGTTTTAAAAAATTCCGTGCCAGTGGGTCCGGGGCACAGTCCCAAAATTCGCACCCCCCTATCTTTGTTTTCCGCCCACAGCGCCTCACTAAAATTCAGTACAAAGGCTTTAGTCGCCGCATACAAAGCCATATAGGGCAGGGGTTGATAGCAAGCG
>CALCTI010000045.1 GCA_937894105.1 uncultured cyanobacterium | reverse complement strand
GCCGAGGGTGGGGTGGGGCAGTTTGCCGATGGGGGTGGTAATGGTGAATGGGGTGTTGGACGGCAGTCCGGTGGCGATCGCCCAGTAGATTTTTTGTATCTGGCGATCGCGCATTTGCCGGGTGAGTTGGGATTTTGCCCGGGGCGATCGCGCCAACAACATTAGTCCAGAGGTGCCCCGCCCCAGTCGATGGATGGGCACCGGGGGAAAGGGAGCAGGATACAGGCGCTGAAGCTGCCGCAACAGGGTGTGTTCTAAAAATCCACCGGCGGGCATCACCGGCAACCCTGACGGCTTAGCCACCACCAGCAAATCGGCATCTTCGTAGAGAATTTTAATCGTCAGAGGAACGGCAGGCTCTTGCCAGGGTGGGCGGTGGTAGTGTAGTTCCTGACTAGTTTCTAGAATTTGATCGGCGGTGGCAGGGCGATCGCCCCACTGATCCTTTAGGTAAATTTGCCCGGATTCAATGCGATCGCGCCAGGCCTGTTCCGATGAGTGGCGATAGCGGCGAGTGTAAAATTCAAGGACCGTTTGCCCAGCGTCTTTTGGGGTGAGGCGATCGCGATAAACCCACCCTGAATTAAAAGCTGCCACCAATTAAATCCCAAATTTAATAGATCTCTTGGGCGTTGTTGCATCAATAGATCCAGTCATACCAAGGGTTTCAGAAAGTGAGAATTTGAAAAATGCTCTATTCTTGCTGCCTGTAACACGTAAACCCACTAAGAATGCACGCAAAAGCGCCTTAAAGTCAGATCTAATCACGCAACAACGCCCATGGCTATTGAACTTTCAGTTAACCATCCAGAAGATTGGATGCAGCGCAGCAATCCTGATGAGGTCAATCTATGTCACTTTGATAACACAGACAAAATTCTAAAATGTCCGGCGTACCTTGGGCGAGGCTATATCCAGCAAATCTGGATGCGAGATGGGCTCAGCATGAGCATTATAGATTGTGAATTTAGGGATGATTTTGTCAGAAAATTCCCATCATTTACCTTTCCTTTAGAGCTAGAGTTCGAATTTATCTTGAAGGGACCGCATGCTGGGCAAAGTGCGTTCAAGTTCTTCTCCGGGCGTAAAATTCTGAACCCCGATAGTCGATACCCAGGTAATCAGCAGATTTTCAAGGTGGAGCTGCACTTACAGTTGCCAATTCTCCGGGTTTTTCTAGGCGGGTTGCTCGAACAGTTGCCAGCAAAGCTCCGACAGTCGACTAGTAACTACTTTGAAAAGATTTACGCGCTACAAATTCCGCAAACAAATCCGTTCGAAGAAAAGGCATCCTCGCTAACCAACTGGGAGACAATTACACCCCAGATGAAATGTGTACTACATCAAATCCTCAACTGTCCTTACCAAGGTCTGTACCGGGGAGTATACCTGGAGGCAAAAGCCCTGGAACTGATGACGTTGCGATCGCAGCAGATCGTGGAGCAAATCCTAATCTTTGAAAACCAGTCCACCGGTCCAGAGGCCCTGCACCTGGATGAAATCCGCCGCACTTATCAGGCCAAAGAAATCTTACTTAGGAATCTACAGCACCCACCTTCCACCGCTGATTTAGCCCAACAGGTCAACCTTAATCGCCGAAAACTGAATGAACATTTTCAACAGGTGTTCCACATGGCCCCGTTTGAATATTTGCAAGATCATCGTTTACAGCAAGCGCGCAGCATGCTGAGCTATCCCGAAATCAAAGTCGAGGATGTCATCAAAGCCGTTGGCTACAAGAGCCGTAGTGGCTTTGCCGTTGCCTTTCGAAAAAAATTTGGACTTAATCCCAAAATCTATCAGCAGCAATACTTGAGTGTGCTGTTTGAAAAAGTCTAGGGGCTGTCATTATTTAAATCTCAAAGTCAGTAGCTGTAAGGGTTTCAGCTACTAGACTTTTTTGTTTTAAAAGAGCGTATACTCCCCACTGCGTAAAGCTTCTGGCGCTTAATTGATGGCACGCCCTAGGAACAGTTCAAAAAAAGTGTAGGAAGAGTTCAAAAAAAAGTGTGGAGAGAGTTCAAAATCTCTAGTCTGCCAATCCTCTAATCCATATTCTGCTTACTGAGAAGCATTATCAAGTAGCGTTGAGTGTGCTTTTGGCAAAGTAATGCTGACCGTGGCGGTGTCCTTAGGTTACTGACGCGGTCATTTAGAGTGAGGAGATATGATGCATCGATGGCAACTCATCATCAGCGTTGCAACTGCGATGGCTGGCGTTACCGTTGTTCAGCCCGCCGTTGCCCAAGTAACGCAAATTAATCAGGTTCAGATCAAGTCCGTAGATGGCAATCTGGAAGTGCGTTTGGGGACGGGAGATGACAGCGTACTTGAAACCTTTACCAGTCGCTTTGGCAAAACAGTCACCATTGACTTGATCAATACCCAGCTAAGTCTGGAGACTGACGATCCTATTATTCGGGACAATCCAGCACCAGGAATTGCTTCGATTCAGGTGGCACCGTTGGATGGCAATAGGGTTCGTATCACCATCGCTGGAGTGGATCAGCCCCCTGCTGTAGAGGTGGTCGAGGCTGAAGGTGAGCTAATCGTGGGCATATCTACAACAGATACCGTCGCGGATCAGCTACCGAATGCCCCAGAACCTGAAGTGCCTGCTAGTGAAATCGCTGATGACGATGCGATTCGTGTGTTGGTTACTGGCGAGCCCATTGAGTCACCTTATTTGGCACCCGAGACAACTTTCGGTACGCGCACTGAAAGCTCGATTTTTGAAGTTCCCCAAACCATTCAGGTTATACCCGAGCAACTGCTGGAGGACCAACAGATCATTCGTTTGGAGGAGGCTATCCTCAATGTGCCCAATGCCGTGAGCGGCAATCTTGGCGGCGGCGCTAGCGAAGAGGTTGTAATTCGTGGCTTTAGAAGCGCGACCATTCTGCGTGATGGCTTCCGCGGAGCCTCGGACCGTGGGGCACAACAAGGCGCTACGGATTTAGCGAATGTTGAGCGCATTGAAGTGCTTAGTGGTCCTGCTTCAGTTTTGTTTGGTCATGCTGTGCCAGGAGTTGTTATTAATGTGGTCACTAAGCGGCCGCTGTCGGAGTTTTTTGCCGAAGTTGGAGTGCAATTAGGCAGCTTTGACCTTGTCCGCCCGACGCTGGATGTTTCTGGACGGCTTACGGAAAATGGCAATTTACTCTATCGCCTTAATGCGTCCTATGAGTTTAGTGACGACTTTCGGGATTACGAAACAGATTCAGAACGATTTTTCATCGCTCCGGTCTTAGAGTGGCGAATTAGCGATCGCACCATCCTGACCCTTGACCTGGAATACAGAGATGAAAAGCTCCCCTTTGATCGCGGACTTTTTGCCCCTTCTGGCGAGGTGCTTGATGTGCCCCTTGATACGATTTATGGGGATGAAGAGGATTTTATTGATATTGAACGCTTGAATGTGGGCTATCGGCTGGAACATAGGTTCAACGACAATTGGCAACTGCGCAACCGCTTTCGCTACACTACGACTGACTACAACACGCGGCGCACTGAGCCAACGGGATTTCTTGGGGGCGGAAATATTGGTAGAGATTTTTTTAGCAATGACAGTGAATTAGAAACCTTTGAAGTTCAAACTGAGCTAATTGGGAAATTTACTACCGGATCAATTGAGCATACGCTCCTATTCGCAGTCGATGCATTCTTCTCGGACATCAGCAGCCTCAATACTAGAGAATCTGGTCCACCGATTAATCTGTTTAACCCAGAACAACCGGATCCGTTTGATCGACCTCGTATCCCACTCGCCAATGTAGTAGCAGATAGGGAAGCCAACCTTTCTCAGGTCGGGGTGGTTCTCCAAGATCAAATTAAGCTTGCCCCTAAGCTAACGCTTCTGCTGGGAGGGCGGCTAGACTTTGTGACTCAAGAAGCTCAGGATGACTTTCTTGAAACTGACATTGGAGAAAACCACACAAACTTCAGTCCGCGAGTAGGCTTGGTTTATCAACCCTTTGAACCCCTATTCTTCTACGCCAGCTATAGCCAATCGTTTTTTCCCAATAATGCAGTTTTCGCCACGGTAGACGGTGAGCTGCTAGCCCCAGAAGAGGGAGAGCAGTTCGAGGTTGGAGTTAAGGCTGAGCTACTGGATGGACGCTTAGCCGCAACGCTAGCGCTATTTGATATCACGCGGGAAAATGTGGCGTCGCAGGATCCCGATAATGTTGGTTCTTTTATCCCCATTGGGGAGCAAACGAGTACCGGCGTGGAGCTGGTGATACAGGGTGAAATCTTGCCGGGGTGGAATGTAGTGGCTTCCTATGGGTTCCTAGATTCTGAGATTACCGAGGGTAGTGGAGCATTTCCAGAAGGAGCGACGCCTGGAAATGTCCCCGAGAATACAGCTAGCTTGTATACCAGCTACGAGATCCAAGAAGGTTCTTTGGCTGGTTTAGGCTTTGGCGTGGGTGTGTTTTTCGTCGATGACCGAGCTGGTGACGATCTCAATACTTTTAGACTGGACAGTTATTGGCGTACTGACGCCTCGCTCTTCTACCGTAGCGATCGCTGGCGAGTTGGTTTGAATTTCCGCAACATCTTCGATGTGAATTACTTCGAGTCAGGAGCCTTTAATCGAACTGCTAGGCCAGGAGAACCGTTTACAGTTTTAGGGTCTCTTTCTATCACATTTTAAGAGGTCGAAAGAAAAGCAACCAATTACCCTCACTATGGCTAGGGCGTGTCATCAATTAAACTCTAGAAACCTTACGTAGTGGTCAGTGCACGCCCTTTTAATACATTTAATATAACTATTTCATTTAGAGTAACGAGATTAATTGGATAGCTAAAAAAAGCGTTAATGGATCGAGCTATGAACCGCTTGCCGAAAGTCACGAGACCTCGTTTGGAGCCTTGCAAAAACAAGTCCCTATTCAGCAACGTCCTAAAAAAGATTACCGAGCAACAGCCCCAATGTCGTGACTGAAAAGGAAATAACAGAGCGCTGGACCGTAGATAATCCCTCCGATTCCATAACCACCCAGGTGGGAGCAGAAAGGGCAATGAGCACCGTGCCAAAAATGGACAGCGAGGCGATGGGCAAGGACGCGTAGGAAACGCTGCCTCCAGCAAAGATAGATAGAAACAACAAAATAACCGTCACAACCCCTTCGGAACACCATAGGGACGCCTGCATTGCCTGGCTAGAGGACCAGCCCACAGAAATTTTGCCGCTGATGCCCAACGCCAAGCCCACCACGATCGCCGTCGCCCCAATAAGCGCCGAAAATATCGGATCCAAAGACAGCATCATGCCCAAGAATCCGATAAACGGCACGTAAGGTATGGTGGCCAACTCGGCAGCGGGGAGTAGGGATCCCAACAGGATCAGGGCGATCGCCACTATGGGAGCTTTGAGCAATATCATCACCGCGCCCCATGCGCCATAGGCACAGGCCAACCCCAGCAAGCCCGTCCACGGCAGCCGCTGCTTCCATTCTTTAAGGGTTTTGGGCGGCAGCGGCTTTTTCGGTCCCACATCGGGCACCTGGAAAAAGGGATTGAATAGCAAAAACCGGTTGGGGCGATCGCGAGTTTGGGGTAGCAGCGGCGGGGCGGGGCGCAAGTAGGGCACCGGTTTCGCCTGGATTTGTGGCGGCTGCCAATGGTCGTCAAAGGCAACACCGTCAGGCATAATCGCGCCGGTAAAGGTAGCATTTTTCAGGGGATTTTCTCCCCAGGTAAACTTTGCCCCACGCAAATCCGTTTCAGAAAAATCAGTGCCGTCTAAAATGGCCTCTTGCAAATTCGCTGATCGCAAATCTGCCCCTTGAAAGTTGCACTGGGCAAGGTTCGCCCCTGATAAATCCGCTCGCAGCAATTGCGCCTTGGACCACATGCTGCCCTGAAGTTGAGATCCCTTAAGGTTCACCTCCGTGGCAAAACTTTCGCCACAGTGGGCACTAGTTAGATCGCTTTGAGTTAGGCGAACCTGTTCTAGCTGAGCCTTCGTTAGCCGCGCCTGAACCAATTGAGCTTTATGAAAATCCCCGTGGTTTAAAATTGCTGCCTCAAAGTTTGCCCCGTTACATACGGCGTTCGTGCCTCGAACGTGATTCAGGATGGCTTGGGAAAAGTTAGCGCCACTCCCTTCCACTTTGATTAGGCTAGCCTTGGCTAAATTTGCCAGCTCGAAATTGGTTTGCTCCAGCTTCGCCTGACGCAGGTTACATTGGCGCAAATCCAGCGATCGCAAATCTTGCCCCCGCAAATCCACCCAGGCAAAATCGGTTCTTTGGCGATCGCGGGCTTGGAGCAGCTCATCACGGTCCATAAGAGAGAGTCCCTGATAACGTCGACGGGTGACCCCTCCTAATATGCCCCGTAATTTACGGTGCTCCTAATGGATCAGTAACGTCCCTTGATTTTTTATCTCGATTAGTTTTTATCTCAATTAGTTTTTATTTCGCTTGGTGCCACTAAGATTAACGGCGATCGCCCAATGACAGAACGAAGCCATTTATGGAAAACTATGAGTAATGTCATAAACGTAGCGCCGCCGTAACTGTAGCGCCATAAAATCCACCCTTAGAACCTGACTTAACCATTCGGTCCCAACCATGCCAAGAACCCAGAAAAACGACAATTTTATTGACAAGACGTTTACGGTAATGGCGGACCTGATCTTAAAAGTGCTGCCAACTAACCAAAAGGCAAAAGAAGCATTTATCTACTATCGAGACGGGATGTCTGCCCAGGGTGAAGGGGAATATGCCGAGGCGCTGGATAATTACAACGAAGCCCTAAAGCTGGAAGAAGATGTTTATGATCGCAGCTTTATTCGCTACAACATGGGGCTGATTTATGCCAGTAACGGCGACCATGAAAAGGCGATCGAGCAGTATCACGAGGCCCTAGATGACAACCCTCGGATGCCCCAGGCGTTGAATAATATTGCCGTGATCTACCATTTCAAAGGGGAAAAAGCCCAACAGCGTGGCGACCAAGAAGAAGCAGAATCGTGGTTTGATCAAGCGGCAGATTACTGGAAACGAGCCGTTAGCCTGGCTCCCAACAACTACATTGAGGCCCAAAACTGGCTAAAAACCACCGGGCGCTCCAATATGGACGTTTTCTTTTAGGCTGCCTGCGCCCCCAGTTTCTTTGCCCAACTTTTTAAATTGCAATGAGGTGAGCCCGTGAGCATTAGTTTGGATGAAGTGCGTAAGGTGGCGTTGCTGTCTCGCATTGCCCTCACTGAGGATGAGGAAGAGCGGTTCGCTGCCCAGTTAAACGACATTCTGGATTACGTGGAACAGCTTAACGAGCTGGACGTGGAAGGGGTGGAACCCACAACGCGGGCGATCGACGTTAGCAACGTAATGCGCGAGGACGCCCGCAGCACCTACGAAACCCGGGAAGGGGTACTTAAAACCGCGCCGGATCGCGACGAAGATTTCGTTAAAGT
>CALCTI010000044.1 GCA_937894105.1 uncultured cyanobacterium | reverse complement strand
TCCGCACGTTACCACGTCTGCCTGATCCCTCTGTGGTGGTAGGTGCCGGTGTTTTTGGTGTTGCAAACCGCACGCGACCACGACTGCCAGAGCCCACAGTGGTGCGAGGTCGAGCGTTATCCGGGGGCACGAATCGCACGCGACTGCGGCGTGATTTCGCTGCAATTACTAGTGCTTCAGGTGAATTCCAGCTCAGTGATCCCGCATTACTTTGCTCGGTGGCAGCGATCGCCTGAGGAGCCATCAACCCAGCGCCTACAACGGCACTGAACAAGGCGCTAAGGGCAAGGGGCGATCGCCAGGACGCTTGTAATAACTGCCCGCGGGATGCCATAGCATTAACTTTAGAGGGGAGTGTAAGGAAACGAATCATGGTTCGAAAGGGTGCGTTTAGAAAGAAGCGGCAAGCAGGTGTACTTGCGCAAAATAGTCTAGAAATATAACGGGTTTAGCAGAATTACTGAAACGCGACGGGATCTTAAATAACGTAAATGCAGTTAAACCTTACCCCTGTTCTAATTTTAACATTTGCCATGCTAATTGCCACTGAACCAGTCTTGTGAAACGGTTAAAAGTCCATGGAATAGTGAATTTTTTAAGGGAAATTAACCTGAATTTAATAGGGGATTTGATTGGGAGCCCCGTCGAGAGCCCCGCGGTGCTATGGGTTTCAGCGATCAAAATAGATAAAAACGCAAACAGCTTTATGTAAGAAAGATCGCAAGAGCAAACTATACAATAAACATTACAAGCTTCTTTCAACAGTGGTTTGCGATATGAGCGTTTCGACCGTAGAGATCCTGCCTTTTCCTGCCTCTTTTGTACTACTGCCAGTTACCAATTAGGACAAAGGCAGACCAGTAATAAGGGTGGCTGTATTGGTCGCTGTGCAGGAGTTTAATTTGTGCTTGGCGTAGGGCTTCAGCTTTGCCTGATCGTCCCGTTCCCTGGTGATCGCCCCCCATGGCGAGGGACTTATAAAATTCCGTCATGAGGGCGGCGGTGGATTCGTCGTTGACAGACCATAAACTGGCCACGGTGCTCCGGGCTCCAGACCGCAGCGCAAAGCCAGCCAGCCCCAAGGTGGCGCGATCGTCTCCTTTGGCCGTTTGACATGCGCTCATTACCAGCAAGTCGATGGGGGACAGCACGCCCACCTGGCGCTTTCGAAATAGCTTGTCAAAGTCTTGGATATATAGGCGATCGCTCCAGGCGAGGAGGTAAGTGTTTTCGGGGGAAGAGCTAAATTGCCCGTGGGTTGCCAGGTGAACAATGGGGAAAGATTTGTTGTCCAACTGGTTTAGGAATTCGCCCGACGTAAAGGCGTTGTCCATCAAAATTCGGGTGTCAAAATCCTGGGAAATATTGCCCACTTCCTGGGTGACGCCTGGCAATGCACTAAATCCTTGGCGCGCCTCGCTCAGACCGGCGATAAAGACCTTGGAGTTGGCGCGACGGCGGGTAGGGGGCAGCAGCTGCAAGCCAGGGCTGATGGCAAATTGGTACCGTTCCACTAGGTAGCGATCGCCGTCATAAATTGCGCCAATGGGTACCTTTCGCAGGGGACCGTCGGGAACCATCACCAAGGTTTCAATCCCTGCGGCATCCAGGTCCCCTTGAATCGGGGTAATCAGCCAGTCATAAATGGTTTTGCCCAGGGTTTGCTGGCTCTCCATCAAATAGGCTGGATTTAGGGATGAGTAAAACTCTTCCAGGGTGCCGCTGATTTGATCCAAGCTGGCGTTCACTTTGAAATGGCGTAGGGGGCGATCGCCCAGGGCCACAATCACATCTAATCTGTCGTCCAAAAATATGGGGTACAGCACCGCTGCCTTGGGATCGATAGACTCAATAGATTCGGGGCGTGCCGTTAAGCAGGAGTCCCCAAAAAAGTTATCCAGTTCCGCCACTTGCAGCGCTTCAATTACGTTTCGCGCCTGGGTGATTTCCTCGATGGTGGCTCCCGGTTGCAGCAACAGGCTAATCAGTTGGCGGTAGGCGGGCTCGATGCTTTCGCGAAAATCAAACTGCACGTCGGTGCCGATCGCCACTAAATCCTGGCGCAGGTATTGAAACGATTGAATCGCCTGATCGTAAGCTCTGATCGCCCCGTCTCGATCCCCTTGGGATCCGCGCACGGTGCCAATTTGCAGGGCAGCACGGGCGGCAATATCGTCAGCTCCTAAAGATTGGGCGATTACCAGGGACCGTTCCGCCAGCTTTTGGGAGCCAGTTAGTTCGTTGTGGTCCTGATATAAACGGCTGAGATGATACAGCCCAAAGGCTTCCGCTCGCGGGCTACCCAGGGTTTGGGATAGCTGCACCGTTTCTCCTAAAAAGAGGGATAGATCCTTAGGACTTAATGGCTGACTTTGTTTTGACTGATTTTGTTTTGCTTGGGTTGCTTTCGTCTGAGTTGCTTTCGTCTGAGTTGCTTTCGTCTGAGTTGCTTTCG
>CALCTI010000043.1 GCA_937894105.1 uncultured cyanobacterium | reverse complement strand
GTGAGTCTTGTCTGGGGCGTTGTTCGGGGGTGCTAGATTCCGATTTACAGCCGCATCTGCGGTTGAGGTCAGCTATGGTGTTCTGTATGGGGCGGATTCCAGTGACCCAAGCTCAATGGAAGTGGGGGGCTGGTTTGAAGGTTGTGGAACATAGGCTGAATGCTGATCCTTCAGGGTTTAAAGGACCGAATCGACCGGTAGAAAAGGTTTCTTGGGATGATGCTCAGGAATTTTGTTGTCGCTTATCTCGGGAGTTGTCCCAGGCGTTTAATTTGCCTAGCGAAGCGCAATGGGAATATGCCTGTCGGTCTGGAACAACAACACCGTTTGCCTTTGGAAAGACCTTGACCACAGATCTCGCAAACTATGATGGCAACTCTACCTACGGGGGTGGTCCAAAAGGAGAAGTTCGCGCGAAGACAACGGGAGTGGGGCAGTTCCCTGCAAATCAGTGGGGTTTGCACGATATGCACGGCAATGTGCGGGAATGGTGTGAAGACGCTTGGCATGAGGATTACGAAGGAGCGGCAAGTAATGGAGGTGCTCGAATTAACAACAAGTCAACAAGTCGCCTGCTGCGCGGCGGCTCCTGGTTCGACGCTCCGGGGTACTGCCGGTCGGCGTGTCGTGGCCACGACCGGCGCGACGACCGTTACCTCAACGTCGGTTTCCGTGTGGGCTGTTCCCCCCGTTAGCTCTTTAGCCCTTTTTCCCTTTGCTCTTCGCCCTTTTTCTCTTTGCTTTTTTTCTTATCGCCGTTAGGCGATCAAATTTTTCAGAGATGTTCGAAATTTGATCATTCCTAGGGCAATTACGAAGCGCCGATCAGCACAAACGCAGCCCAGTTGCGCGGATGGGAATATTGAGCCCTTGTGACCATCATCGCCACCTGTAATGCGTCCACTTTTCCCTCACCCGCCGCCAACTCCTGATAAAACGTGGTCATCAACAGCACCGTGGCATCATCAGGCACTTTCCATAAGGTGGCGATCACGGTGGAACTGCCTGCCTTTAAAAACGCACGCCCCAATCCAATCACGCCCTCTCCGGTAACCCGCCCCTGTCCCGTATCGCAAGCACTTAGCACCACCGTTTCCGCCTGCAACTGCATCTCAAAAATTTCGCCCATAGAAAGCTGACCGTCTTCGCCCCCGGAGTTTGCACCCGGAGCCAGCGCCAACCAACTACTTAAATCCTTGCCACCCCCATCGTTAACCACCCCGTGGGTAGCGAAGTGTAACCACGGAGCATCGGGCAACTTTTGTTTCACCGTATTTTCCGTAGCAGCGGCACCCAAAATTGGTTACACATTTCGCAGTTAGGCGATCGCGATC
>CALCTI010000042.1 GCA_937894105.1 uncultured cyanobacterium | reverse complement strand
TACCCAGTTGGCTGTGGCACTGTTGGTTTCACAGTTTTGTCCCTGTACTGAGAGCTAGACTACAAAATGGCTGGTTGATTTTTATTCTTTCGCATCGGGCGATCGCAATTCTGTGAATTTATCGTCGTGGCATTTTCTTCGAGATCTACGCACTCAAAAAAAGCAATTTGCCGTAATTGGCTTAGGGCGTTTCGGGCGAGCAGTATGTGAAACCCTGCACGGAATGGGTTACGAAGTATTAGGAATTGATCGCGGGGAAAAAGCTGTTGCCCATGTGCTTAATAGCCATCTTGTATCCCACGCCTTGGAGTTAGACAGTACTGATCCTAGTGCATTGAAGGAAGGAGGGCTATTTGAATTCGATACGGTTATTGTGGCGATCGGCAACTATATTGAGGCTAGCGTAATTACAACGCTAAATTTAAAAGAGTCCGGTGTAAACCACGTTATCGCCAAAGCGTCTTCTGATATTCACGGAAAATTGCTGAATAAGGTAGGAGCTGATGCGGTGATTTTTCCCGAGTATGAAATGGGATGCGAAGTGGCGCGATCGCTCACCCAGCCTAATGTTTTAGAACGCTTAGAGTTAGATCCCCAAAGCAGCATTGTTGAAGTTATTGTGCCTGAAGAATTTCATGGCAAAACTTTGATGGATTTAAACTTACGATCAGAATATGGCGTTAACGTTCTGGCATTAGGTTTTTGTTCCAAAGCTCCTGGATCATTAAATCCTCCTCCTCTAGATCAATTTGACGTTAATCCAGATCCAGATGCCCAACTAAGAGAGGGAATGGTAATGGTTGTAATTGGCAAAAATGACGCTATTAGAAAAATGACCCAATAAAATATTTGTCTGTCTATATTTTCTTGGCGGAGGAGATAGAAGCAAACTAACAAGATTTTTAAAGACAAGTCTTTTTATGGTCTTTTTTACAAAATTCTAACCAATGTTCTGCAAACTCTGGACAGCTCCCCCAGTGAATATGCACATAGCTTGCCAAAGTATTTCCCACTAAATAACCTTCTGGTTTTACCTCGCCGTGGGACGTATGTACTTGATATAACTTCCTCAGGCTTTGACTGTTTAAATAATCATTTTCTAGGGCAATTTTTAGGTTGATCTGTGAGTAATGAAAACAGTGTCCACGGGCGATCGCCCCCTCAGGCAAAAAAGCCCCAGCCCCCTGCAAGTGAACCTCACAGTATCCCAACGTAGAGCGATCGCCCATGATCGTAGAAAAGGGCATAGCTCCCACCATAGGATAGGTTTGATGGTCTCCATCTTCGTGAATTTCCACACTTTGACTCAGGTAAATTAAGCCGCCACATTCAGCATAAATAGGCAGACCCTGTTCACTGGCGGCAGCAATATCCTGGCGCAAGGTTTGATTGTCACTTAGAGCTTTTCCGTGTAGTTCAGGATAGCCGCCAGCAATATAAATTCCCTGTAAATTATCAGGTAAATGATTGTCTTTTAACGGGGAAAATTCGATTAATTTCGCTCCTAATTTCCGCAATAGCTCCAGGTTATATTCGTAATGGAAACAGAAAGCGCGATCGCGAGCCACACCGATATTAACGGTTTCTTTTTCCGGCTTCTTACTAACTGAAACTGAAGAGAAGATCGACGACGCAGGCTGTGCCAAAGGAGTTGCTTTTTGGTATAGCAAGCCTAAATCTAGGTGACGCTCAATCCAGTCGCCCAGTTTATTGAGGCGATCGCCATCCCCCGGATCCAAATCATTTTCACCGCCCAACACCAACCCCAAATGTCGCCGGGGAATTGCCAATTTATCCTGGCGCGGCAGTCCGCCTAGGATGGGCATAATTTCCTGGGTTGGCTGGGATTGGGTTTCCACATCGCAGGCTCGTTTAATCCAGTTTTTATGGCGATCGCTCCCCACCCGATTCAAAATCGCCCCCAAAAACGCCACCGCTGGGTCAAATTCCTGAAATCCTTGCAAAATCGCCGCCGCGCTGCGCCCCATTCCCTGAGCATCAATCACCAACACCACCGATGCCCCCAGCAGCTTTGCCATCTCCGCCGTGCTGCCCATCTCCCCCATGCCATAGCCGTCAAAAAGCCCCATTACCCCTTCGATAATGGCTAAATCCGCATCTTGAGTGGCATCCCAAAAGATTTGCTGATTGACCGCCGGGGGAATCATCCAACCGTCTAGATTGTGCGATCGCCGCCCCGTGGCCAACGTATGGTGTCCCGGATCGATAAAATCCGGCCCCACCTTAAATGGTTGAACCCGCAAACCCCGCCGGGAAAACGCCCGCATTAACCCCAGCGCCACAGACGTTTTACCCACCCCGCTGTGGGTGCCCCCAATCAGCAAAGTGGGTATGGAACGGCGCGACGCTGGAGATGGATTCAAGTTATTAGCGATGGATTAGCGATTAAGCAGCAATGAATTAGCAGTAACTTTTACATGTCATCACTGGGTCGCTAATTGTAACCCTTAAGCAGTCGCAGCTACCGGAGCCTCTGCGATTCGAGTTAGGGCCACATCCACGAGCATCACCGACTGCCCATCCTTCGAGGTTACTTCCGCACCGTGGTTAATATCGGTGGTGATATTGGGACCGAAGAAACGCTCAATTTTCTCTCGCTTTTCCTGCCAAGCCTCAAAGGAAATATAGGGCGATGCAAAAGATAGGGTCAAGTTGTATCGTCCATCGTGGTCACTTTCAACGATGGAATGTAATATCGGTCGTTCTTCATCAGTGGGGCTCAATCCTAATCGCTCCAGCGTCTCGTCTAAATGGGCCTCCTGCCCATAACGGAAGCGGGTCACATCTTTGCGCAACTGTTCTTGGGTGGGCGTTGCCTGATCTTTGCGTAATTGCAACACCGCCTCAGAGGTTTCCTCCCGGTAAGGAACGGGCTTCAGTTCCGCCGCTTTTAGGGCTGCTCCCCCTAGTAATACGGGAATTCCGTAGAAGAAACCCACTAGGTTGAGGGTGGAATTACCGTCGATATAGGCCCAAAAGCCCACCACTGTTAGTACCGAACCAACCGCTAGTAAGACCCACGACAGGGGAATTTTGCGAAACATAAACCCGTTCTCTCAATGCAAAAAATCAATGGGGAATTTTGTCAAGACGAAAATGCGTGGCGGCTATATAAAACCTCCGTTGATGCGCTTGTTTTCGTAGGGGCGCACCGTAAGCACATTTGCGTTTGATTCAACTCCATATAGTTTACATTCAGTCACGTATCCAAAGCATCCCTGGTAGAACATTGGGCACGGTGGGTAACTCTGAATCAATGAAGGGGAAGGAATTGGGGTGGCGACGAAACGGAGAGTGGGTAGAGAATGGAGAACAGGAAAATTTGATGTGTTTTTAGCAAAGTCGACGGTTAAGCGGATCGCCCCTGGCTTACAATTTCCATCTACCTGTTACGCGTCTCTGTCGTTGTTTTGGATAACTCACCATTGGTGCTGAAGTTGTCCTGCCAAAGAAAGGCATCAAGACAAGCTGCCGTAGACATAACCATAGAAAAACTACCGAAGAAAGGAAACACCACGAGGAAGCCATGGACAATAAGCTGATGTTGATGATCCCCGGTCCGACGCCTGTACCCGAGCCGGTGCTCCTTGCCCAGGCAAAGCATACGATTGGTCATCGCAGCGGCGAATTTAGCGAAATTTTTGCGGAGGTGACGGCGAATTTAAAGTGGCTGCACCAAACTGATAATGACGTGCTGACCTTGGCGGCGAGCGGTACCGGGGCCATGGAGGCGGGGATTATTAATTTCCTCAGTGCAGGCGATCGCGTGCTGGTGGGCTCCAACGGTAAGTTTGGGGAACGGTGGGGATTGGTAGCCGAAGCCTACGGCCTTGAGGTGGATTGGATTCGGGCAGAATGGGGTAAGCCCTTGGATGTGTCTGAGTTTGTGAGCAAGCTGGAGGCGGATACCAATAAGACCATTAAGGCGGTCATTGTGACCCATAGCGAAACATCTAGCGGGGTGTTGAATGATTTGGAGGCGATCGCCAAAGCCACCAACGCCCATGGTGCCCTGATAATTGCCGACGCGGTCACTAGCTTGGGGGCTACCAGTGTTCCAGTGGATGAGTGGGGTCTGGACGTGGTGGGCTCCGGTTCCCAAAAGGGCTATATGATGCCGCCGGGACTGGGCTTTATTTCCGTTAGCAAAAAAGCCTGGGCTGCCTACGTCATGGCAACGCTGCCGAGATTTTATTTTGATCTAGGTCAATATCGTAAAAATGCGGCGAAGAACACCACTCCGTTTACACCGCCGGTGAACCTGTTTTTTGGGCTCCAGGTGGCCCTACAAATGATGAAAAAAGAAGGGCTGGAAGGGATTTTTGCCCGTCACGATCGCCATCGTCGGGCGGTACGAGCGGCAATGGTCGCGCTAAATTTGCCTTTGCTGGGTGCGGACGACTGCGCTAGTCCTGCCGTTACGGCGGTGATGCCCTCTAGCGTTGAAGCGGAGAAAATTCGGTCGGTGATGAAAAAGCGATTTGATATTGTCCTTGCGGGCGGGCAGGATCACCTTAAGGGCAAGATTTTCCGTATGGGACACCTGGGCTTTGTGGGCGATCGCGATATTCTCAACGGCATTGCCGCATTGGAAGCCACCTTAGGGGAGCTGGGAGCCGATGGGGTCTCGCCAGGGGCTGGAATAGCTGCCGCCGCTGCTCAGCGATAGGATCGCCTATCAACATGAGAGCATTGTGACGATGGCCGGGAAGGTGATCGGGGATCGGTTAAGGTCCTTTAAATACTTTTCCACTCCCTTGTTTCTGCCAGGTTATCCAACCAATCAAAAACCACCGCAAGCTGTTCAATGGTGATTAATCCGTAGCGCCATAAAATGACCGGTAGCGGCCCTTGTTCACGCTTCCATTGGTTTAAAGCAATATCAATGGCGGCGTGGGACAATCGCAATTCTGTACGCAAAAAATCCTTAATGAGAGTAATAACTTCACTAGACATAACAAACTCTCCAGGCACTCTATTAAATAGTTAGAGTAAATAGTTAAAGTTGGGAACTGCGTCTTAAGAGTGAGTAAAAAGATGAACAAATAGCATCAAATTCAGCTGTATTGATGATTTCTACGGTTAATCAGAAGATATCAAGCTTGCAATTTAATTAATGAAGATAACGGTCAGTTCCCTAACTGTTGATCAGCATCGTTTTTGAAATTGCGATCGCCGCTGCTTCGCTAATTATTGTCATTTGACCTTCTAGACTGAACGGGATGGGATAAGTGGCTATGGTGTAGACAGTTTTAAGGCTGTCACCGTTAGGAGGTTTTATGGCTACTTTATCTGAGGGCGTCTAGGTTTTTCACTTCGATTTTGCGATTTTTTTGCCATTGTACTGATACTTTTTGAGTCGCTTTTACCGCTTTTAAAATACCTTTGGGCACTATCTCTGAGCGCTTATTTACACAGCGTCTGACTGTTATTTTCGTGTTGTTTTTGTATTTCTGTAGGACGAGAGAACTATGCAAACTCTTCCCAACCCCATTACCCGCTTCAGTGGCGATCGCATCGCCGAGATTAGCCGTACCACAGGTGAAACGGATATTTCAGTCAAGCTCAATTTGGACGGCACCGGGCGCTGTATTTCTGAAACGGGCATCCCTTTCTTGGACCATATGCTCCATCAAATTTCGTCCCATGGGCTCATTGATTTAGAAGTGCACGCCAAAGGCGACTGGGAAATTGATGACCACCACACCAACGAAGACGTGGGCATTGTAGTGGGACAGGCGTTTCGTCAAGCCCTGGGCGATCGCAAAGGCATCCACCGTTTTGGTCACTTTGTTGCCCCTTTGGATGAATCCCTGATTGAAGTGGTGCTGGACTTTTCCGGTCGCCCCCATTTAACGTACAAGCTGGATATTCCCACGGAACGGGTGGGCACCTACGACACCCAACTGGTGCGAGAATTTTTTGTGGCGGTGATTAATCATTCTCAAATGACCCTTCATATTCGCCAGCTTGACGGCATTAATTCTCACCATATTATTGAAGCCACCTTTAAAGCCTTTGCCCGGGCAACGCGGATGGCGATCGCCATTGATCCCCGTCGCGCCAGCACCATCCCCAGCTCCAAAGGAGTTTTATAGGGAGAGTCGTTCCAGTCCCCCTTGCCGTCGTAGACTTCGTGCAGAATACTTGGGGGTAAACTCTTTACTCAATCTCTTTATTCGATCTCTTCACTTGAAGAAAGCCTTAAACACCGTAGTGCTTAAGGCTGTTTTTTTGGCGAAGCCAATAGGGTGGTTCTAGCTTTGGCAGCATGTCTCAATGCATCTTATTTTTTATTGAATCAACTATGAATTGTCAGATTTAGAGCAAAATGCTGACGAAACGCAAAATCTTTCTAAACTTACCGAGTTAACTCCCTATTCTTAAGTTAAGACAATTAAAATAAAGTCACGGTGGGCAAACTTCCCATGCCAGTTTTATACTCCCGTCGGTTTACATTGCCGCATAGGGAATCTGGTCAAGAGTTGGTTATCCTCCCATCAGCGCCGTTCTCAGTTTTCGTGGCTGGCGATCGCAACCATTGCGGCGTTAAGAACTGGAGCATTAGTAATTGCAGCACTCTGAAATAAATAAGGAGTTAACACAATGAATAAAGGTGAACTAGTTGACAAGGTTGCTGAGAAAGCCCGCGTCACCAAAAAGCAGGCAGATTCTATTCTTTCTGCCGCCCTTGAGTCGATCGTTGAGGCAGTGTCTGACGGGGATAAGGTGACGCTGGTGGGGTTTGGTTCATTCGAATCTCGTGATCGTAAAGCGCGGGAAGGACGTAACCCAAAAACTGGTGCGAAAATGGAGATTCCTGCCACTAAAGTTCCTGCATTTTCTGCAGGCAAACTGTTTAAGGAAAAGGTTAAGGAATAGGAGTTCAAAATATTAATTTAAAATAATTTTAATCGCCTTCTTTTCGAAGACTAAATTAGACGACTGGAGTAGACGATCAGATTAACGGTCAAATCAGCGTCAGTTTAGTTAGGTGGCTCGTTAATTCACGATTGAAATCAATGAGTCTAATTTCACTGACCAAGGATTTTGTCCACAATCCGTAGCCGTATTCGCCGATAAGTTAGAGCAATTTTTTTGTTCGCTAGTCTGTTGAGTCTGACTTTTATAATGCTGGGGCGATCGCCGTAGTAATAAAGGTCAGGCTTTTTAGTGGATTTTTTAGGGCAGAAGCAGTGCGAAGTTTTTATACCGTCTTGAGTAGGACAGTCTTGAAAAAGACGTTTGGCGCTATTGATCTTAAGCTTGATATCCTATTCGAGTTAAGAAGAACTGTAGAAAGCCTCCTAGACGCCAAAAGTTTCAAGACGACTGGAAAAGTTTCTGGCATAATTCAGGCGGTTTACCTAAACCGTTTCTAATCCCCTAAGTCGTCATACTATGACCCCTTCAACTATTCAACGTGCCTCGGTTTTGGGGTTGCCTGTTCATCTCAGTAATAACTACGTGGGATGGCTTTGCGATCGCATTGAAGCAGGACAAGGAACCACTGTGGTTACTATCAATGCAGAAATGGCGGTGCAAGGGGAGCAGGATCCGCAGCTGGAGCAGGTGTTGCGTGGGGCTGACTTGGTAGTGCCTGATGGGGCTGGAGTGGTGCTGTATTTGAAGGCGCGAGGATATGCCCAAAGTCGGTGCCCAGGGATTGAGCTGGCAGAGGCGGTGCTGGCGGAGTTACCTCGCCGCCACTGGAAAGCTTGGTTTTATGGGGGATCACCGGGAATTGGCGATAAGGCGGCAGCGAGGTTAGCTGAGCGATATCCTGGGCTGCAGTTCGCGGGGGTGAACCATGGCTTTTTGGATGAGGCAGCGATCGCCCAGCAGCAACAGCAGTTATCCAGCCAACAGCCAAAGGTGATTTTGGTGGGGTTGGGGGTGCCGCGCCAGGAATACTGGATCGAAGCCCACCGTCATTTGTGCCCTAGGTCTTTGTGGATTGGGGTGGGAGGCAGTTTTGATATTTGGTCAGGCACGAAGGAGCGGGCCCCCAAATGGTTTTGCGATAACAATTTGGAGTGGCTTTATCGCCTATATCAGGAGCCGTGGCGATGGCGGCGAATGTCAGCGCTACCGAATTTTGTGTGGCGATCGCTATTGGAGCGGCTGACAAAATAATCTGGTTAGTTTGATCAATAAACCGAAGGAAAAAAACTCAGATGGGATAAACGGTGACCAAAGGGGATCA
>CALCTI010000041.1 GCA_937894105.1 uncultured cyanobacterium | reverse complement strand
CATACCCAGTTGGCTGTGGCACTGTTGGTTTCACAGTTTTGTCCCTGTACTGAGGGGAACGATTTCTTCTGGGGCATTTTGCAAAGCGATCGCCACCGACTCCCTAACAGGAAAGATGCTGCCCTGTCGCTCAAGGGTTAGAATTTCTCCGCCAATTTTAAGCTGTAGCTGAGTGATGTTTTTAGGATTACTAAACTCAGAACAACCGGGAGAAAGAACCCTACCGATGGGAGCGCTGGCACAATCAATGTCGCGAACGGTGGAGAGCACCCGAATAAAGTCTCGAGTCCAAAGGCTTTGCACTTCCACTCGCACCGTTGTATTCAGTAGGCGCGTAGAGAAAAAGTGGCGATCAAAAACCCCAATAAAATTGCCTGCAAAGGGATCGTTAATTTGTACTGGTTTCGACCATGGCAAGTTAACGTCAGTGCCCAATGCTAACGACTCTATGGGATCTAAGGTGGGGTCAACATTGGCGATCGCAGGAACCGAAACAAAGCCTAAAAACAAAAGCGATAGGGCACCCAACTGGGCTATTTTTGACCGAATAATTGATTGGTTTAACATGAAAAAACCGATAAGAAAACAACAAAAATCACGGGATTTCAGCCCTAAAAAATACCCCGTTCCCCTTACTTACTAACATCTTTCAAGGATTTGCCCGCAGCTACGGTGCCCACCTTTAACAGTCGCCCCAAGGCCCGCTTCATTTCATCCACCGTCGTCGTTGCCGTACCCACGTGGCGCACCACCAAACTGGCGGCGAGATTGCCCAAAACTGCCGCCTCCCACGGGCTAGCTCCCTGAGTTAAAGCCAAGGTCAATGCTGCCACCACCGTGTCCCCGGCTCCGGTCACATCAAACACTTCGGCCCGATTAAAAGCGGGAATATGGTGAACGCGATCGCCCCCTTGCCCCTCCATTTCATCAGCATTGGCTTTAAACCCCTGCTCAAATAGACTCATCCCCTCGTCGCCACGGGTGATCAATATAAATTTTGCCTGGGTAGTTTCCAGCAAATCCTGACCCGCCTGACGCAGGGCCGCCTCGGTTTTAATGGAATACCCCACCGCCTGCTCCGCTTCGGGCAAATTAGGCGTAAACCAGGTGGCACCCCCAAAGCGCGGCAGCCCCCCCTGGGCATCTACCACCACCGTGTGCCCTTTCAACGCCGACTGAATCACCGATGGCGGAAACACCCCGTCCCCATAATCAGAACACACCTCCTCATCCACCGCCGATCGCCCCTCTGATCGCCCCTCCGTCGGATCATTAATCGTGGAATCGCCAATGCGATCACGGATATACACTGCCAGGCGATCGCTGATAGCCCCCTGGGGAAGCTGGTCCGACTTGCGATCCACACGCACAATTTGCTGAGTGACTGACTGACGAGCATGGGCGGAAATGCGCGTTTTAGTGACCGTTGGGCGATCGCTCTCCACCAATATCCCCGTGTTAGCAATTGAACGCGCCTCAAAAATTTCCCGCAGAGCCACGCCCTGAGATTCGTCTCCCACCAGCCCCACCGCCTGTACTCGCCCTCCCAAAGTAGCCAAGTTGTAAATAGCATTAGCGCCGCCGCCGGGAACCTGCCGCGTTCCCTCGTGGCGAATAATTAAAACTGGTGCTTCCCGTGAAACCCGCTCCACTCGACCGTTCAAAAATTCGTCTAACGTTAAATCTCCCACCACCAAAACCCGTCCTTGATGGAACCGATCCAACAATTCCATTAGGCTAGGGGCTGCTTTTTGTAATTGGCTTGAAAAGGTTGGCAGATTGGTCATTGTAGGAGAAATAAAGAGGGAAATAGGCAGAAAAAACAATAGCAGAATAAGTCAGAAATAAGGCTAGGGCATGTTATCAGTTAAACGCCAGAAAGCTTGTCCAGTGGGAAATACACGCCCTTCTAAATAAAAGCATGAGAGACTGAAACCCTGGCAGCCATTGGGGCTAAGATGTGGTTGATGACGGTCCCGAAAGAAAACCTAGAGCGGTATATTCAGAAGCAAAGAAAGAGGCAAAAAGAATTAAACTTTGAACCGCACCACAGCCCTTGTTTTTTGAGTCTTGTAATTGCTGGAAATAATTTATAAAGGTGATGACTAAAAGCGTTACCATTTTTGCTAAAACTGTCGCCGCTGGGTGATTATATTGATCACTGCGCTGACAAGAGGCCAACACTACGTTGGATCCCTGCACAAGCTGCTGGGGGAAATGCAATATAGGGAGCGCTAGTGGTCAGATTAAATACCTTCACTAGCTAGCTTGCAACGGTGGGTAAATTTAGATATTACTGACGCTACGATAGAGCTGGTTTGTGCGGCAATATGTCGCGCTGTCCACAGTGGCCAAGGCGCTAAAGCGGCAACTGATTGCTTTCGTCGGGGTTGTTTTGAGACATTTTTACTTTTAAATGGAGACGCTTTAATGGTTTGGGGAGTTAAGTCAATTACGGGGCCCGTTGCCGTTGCGGTGGCGATCGCCCTCGTAGGATGCGAAAGCCAGGAAGCCCAATGCAACAAGCTTAATGAGGTGGTAAACCAAGGTCAGACAATTAGCCATAATATTCAGGGCACCGACGCAGCAACGATGGAGAAGCTGTCGACGGACTTGCAGGGACTGGCTGAAGAAATTCAAGCGGTGGAGTTGGGTGATGAAACCTTGGTGGGCTATCGTGATCGCTTTGTAAAGATTTATCAGGATCTTGGCGGTGCGGCTCAACAGGTCGGCGGTGCTTTAGCGTCTTTGAACGATATTAAGCCCAATGAAGAGGGCGTGCAAAAAGCCAAGGAGTTACAGGCGGACGTGGAGGAAGCCAGCAAGGTTGGTGACCAGGCTGCTAAGGATGAGGATTCTTTGGTGAAGGAAGTTAACAACTACTGTGGCGGCACGGAGACTGAGGGTAGCTAAGGGGCATTTCAAGGGACCACCTCAAGTTTAGGGTTACCTTTTAAATTGAGTTTTTGTGCAACTTTAGTCTTTTAATTCAGTTATTAACTTAGTTAATTTAATGCTGGTTTAGGTGATGGGTTTCACGATAATTTGTACAAACGAATAACCGATGGCGAATAGCATTAGCTTGAAACGCTGTCGGTTATTTTTTTAAGGGAATTGTTTTAAAACGCAGGATTGACGGTTTGGCAGATTCGGGAAGTTCAATTAAGTCCCATTATGGCGATCGCCCAGTAAGTCTTTGCCCTTTGAGTCAAAGTCAGTTGAATGTGCTGACCCATTGTCCTCGGCAGTTTCAATATCAGTTTCTAGAGCAGCGATCGCTCCCGGCAAGTCCAGATTTTCTAGACGCAATGGAGTGGGGACAACGATTCCATCGCCTTATAGAACGCCATATTTTAGGGTTGTCGATTGAGCCATGGCTAGAGGGCGATCGCGAATTAGCCGTATGCTTTAACGCTTTAAAAGATGTCCTAGCAGAAACGTTTCCCAGCTGCACAGATCCGTCTGTGATCAAACTTTGTGAACATCGCCGCAGTTTACAAATGGGTGCTTATTTATTGACAGCAGTCTATGATTTATTAGTTTTAGAAAGGGGGCGATCGGTCATTATTGATTGGAAAACGGCGGCACGTCCTCGAAACCGTTCCGATCTGGAAAACGACTGGCAAACTAAACTTTACTTGTATTTACTAGCAGAAACTAGCGATCAACCTGCGGACTCTTTAAGCATGGTTTACTGGTTTGTTCGCACCAAGGAACTCTCAAAAGTCATGCCAAGCACTGTTCAGTTTAATTACACTGCAAGCTGGCATCAAAAGACTCAGGAAGAACTTATAAAAACCCTAGATCAACTGACGGTCTGGCGTGAAGCCTTTCTAAAAAATAGAGCCCCTTTTCCAAAAAAAGGCAAAAATGGTGACGATAAAGGAAGCCATAACAACGATTCAGAGAATTTTCTAGACAGTAATTTTCTAGATAGTAATAGCACACCCTTGTTTAAAATCCCGTCGTGGGAAACGATTCCAGAAATTAAGCTAGACAATTTGTGATGGCAAAATAATTTTATAGCCCGTGAACTAAAAGCCTATGAACTTACAAGGTGATGCTCTAGAGTTAGTGTCGGATTTTTTTAAGATTCTGGCTGAACCCAACCGTCTTAGAATCCTGTGTGCGTTGAAATCTGGGCCTCAAACAGCGATCGCCATTAGTTCCGCCATTGGCTTAAAACCGGCAGAAATCACCCAGCAGCTCAACATTATGGCGCAGGTTAGAATTGTAAGACGCATTAAAGCTGGCGGAGTTATTTACTATGAAATCACTGATAGTAATGTGCTGTTTCTTTGCGATCTAATTAGCGATTCTCTCGTCAATTCTTAAGGTAATTTAAAAGCAGAAGATGAAGCTAACAATAGCGTGGAAGACAATTTAGAAATAGAAAAGCTCCCCCCATTGAAGAAAGGGAGCCTATTGTCGATGCGACGTATGCCCATTCGCGTGAATTATGCCGCCAAGTCAAAAAGCAACACTTCACTATTGGACCCTTGGCTAACGATTTTTAAGTGTTGAGGCGCTGAGCTGGGAATAGCGATCGCCGCTCCGTCACCAGCGATTAGCGGCACGGGCTCGGGAGTATCGAGGGTAATTATGGCGATCGCGAATTTTGCAGACTGAAGCAACTATTGTCGCGGGAAATCAATGAAATGAGGCACGGCTTCACCAGTGTCCAATAAGCCAGCGTAAAGACGCACGTCCTGGTGAACGGTAATTGGCAAGCCAGGGTCACCGCCCGGTGAGGCATTATTTGAGCCGTCACCTGAGTCGTTACTAGAAGCAATTAGCCGTAGCTTGCCCTGGCGCTCCGCTCGGGGGAAATGGCGCTCCTCATAGCTGGGGCGGAGCGATCGCTGGTCCGGCTGAATCCAAATTTGCAGAAAGTGAACCGGGTCATCAGCACTGGCATTAAATTCGCTGTGCAAAATGCCGGTGCCTGCGGACATACGCTGCACATCCCCAGGGCGCAAAATAGAACCATTGCCAAGGGTATCTTTATGCTCTAAAGAGCCAGAAAGCACATAAGTGATGATTTCCATGTCGCGGTGTCCATGGGTGTCAAATCCTCCTCCCCCTTGCACCTGGTCTTCATTAATGACCCGCAGGCTGCCATAGCCCATATGGGCAGGGTCGTAATAATGACCAAAAGAAAAACTGTGACGGCTTTGGAGCCAGCCGAAGTTAGCGGAACCGCGATCGCTCCCTTTACGAACCTGAATCATAACTAGCCTCCCCCCTAACTGCGAGGTTTGTTGCATAAGAAAATTATGATTTAGATTCAAAAGAAAGACAATACGTCAATTTAAAGCCTTAGCGTCTCTAGTTTAGAGACAATATTCGAATTCTCTTGGGGCGTTGTTTCCATAGGCAGCTAGGGGCTGTCATCAATTGAATCCCTAAGTCAAGAGCCGTAAGGGTTTCAGTCC
>CALCTI010000040.1 GCA_937894105.1 uncultured cyanobacterium | reverse complement strand
AAACCCCGCCAGCGTTTGATAATTCTCCCCCAAAGGCAGTTCCAGCCCCAGCAGTTCATTGGCTTCATCCACATCAATCTGCGCCCGCACCCGAAACATCTGTTCCTCCAAAAACTCCACCATGGGTCCCTCTTCTCGCTCCGAATCCTCCGCCGGACCAATAATTTCCTCAATCACGTCTCCCAGAGTCGCCAGTCCCGCCGTCCCGCCGAAATCGTCCACCACAATCACCATCGGCGTTCGGTTGCGCTGCATCAATTTCAACAGTTCGTCCAAGGTGGTGGATTTAGCCACAAACCGCACCGGGCGAATCCAGCTGGTAATAGGGGCGTCTAGATTATTGTCTGGATTAGCGAGGGCGGCCACCATGACCTTGGTGGGAACCATGCCGCAAATATCGTCAATAGACTCGCCGCTAATGGGATAGCGGGTGTACTGGGTGGTGGCAATTTCCTGGAGCAGCTCCCGCAGGGTGGCATCTCGGTGGATGCAGGCCATGCTGGTGCGGGGGGTCATCACCTCCTCGACGGTGACATCCCCAAATTCAAAAATATTTTGCAGCAGTTCCCGTTCGCCCGCCTCCAGCCCTGTGGATTCGTTATCGGTGGCAATAATCAGCTGTAGCTCTTCGGGGGTGACGCGGCTGTGCCAGCTTTGACCGCCGTAGTCGATCCCGAGCCAGCCTAGTAGGCAGCGGGTGGAGCGGTTCAGAATCCAAATAAAGGGGTGGAAAATACGGGCGATCGCCACACTGGGAGGCCCCAACACCCGCGCCAATTGTTCCGCGTGGAGCAGAGCCAGGGATTTGGGACAAAGCTCCCCGATCACAATTTGCAAATAGGCCACCACCGTAAACGCCACGACGATCGCAATACTGTGGCTGGCGAAGGACAGGGACAGCCACGGGGGCAAAGACTGTTGCCGCAGCCAAAAGGCCAAGGGCTGGGCGATCGCCCGTTCCCCAATCCACCCCAGGGCCAAACTGGATAGGGTAATCCCCAGCTGGGTGGTGGATAACAGCCGCTCAATATCCTGCTGAAACTGCTGCACCGTGCGCGCCGAAGCGTCCCCTTCCTCCACCAGTTGATTAATGCGCGATCGCCGCACGGACACCATGGCAAACTCGGCCGTAACAAAACAGCCATTAATAGCAATCAGCACCAGCACCGACAAGCCACGAAAAATAACACCGCCCGCGTCTGGCACCGTATTCTCCGCCGCCTGGACCGCACTGGGGAAAACGAGCGACCCGCAACACCCTAGGGTGGCGATCACCCAAAATGTCCAGCGCTCACCCCAGCGCTCACCCCAGCACTTAGCCCAGTGCTCAATCCGGCGCTCACAAGACATTTGACATCGACTCCCTTGGACCAGGCTTCCTGGGGGACCGCCACTGCTAATAAACCATCGTCGCCGTTTCCGATGGGGAATCAAGGGTTAGCTGCCTCCTGGGAAATCGGAATATTATCCAAGCTCAGTTGCAAAGACTGCTCTGGATAATCCGTTAGCTGTAAATCCACCACAAATACCCCATCCAGCAAAATACTGGGAATACTGATCACCCCTCGCGCCGACACATTTCCCGGGGGCAGCTCGTTAGGCAAATCTTCCACAATGGCGCTCAACGGCCGCCCCAATTCGTCGGTCACTTCCAAAAAGCTGTAAAGAAACTGCACCATCCGCTGGCTGCGATTTTTTAGCTCCACATCCAGCAGCACCGTGCCCCCCTGGGAACGCACCCCGGTAACGGTAAAGGTGATATTTTTCGACGTGGTGGACTTGGGAAGCGATCGCACTGCCCCATCGTCCTTAGACTTCGCAGGCTCGGGAGATGCCGCCACGGGAGTCGGATTCGTGGACGGCGCAAACTGCCCGGTAATTTGGTTTTTTACCTGGTTTAGAACCGTTTTTTCATCGATCAACACCAAAGGCTGAGGGGTTTGCTCAGTGTCGGGCGCCTCGGCGGCAGCATTGTCTGGACGAGAATCAGGGGACGTGATTCCTTGAAGGGCTTCCTTGCCCAGGTTGTACCCCCAGGAGGTGCTGATTGCCCCAGCAATGCCCATAGTGAGCAGCAGCAGTAAAGTTAAGCCAACAGTGGAATTCACAATGGTTTTAAGTAGGAGCCAAACCGATTAACCAAACTAGTCGCCAGGGATGGGCGTTACGAATCTGGCGTTACTGGCGTTAGCGTGTGCCAGATTTCATCGCCATTGGTTTAGACCGCTAGTTTTTTAATTCGCTAGCGCTAGTTTTTTAATTCGCAAGCAAGTTTTAATTCGGCATATGCGCCGTATCCACTTCCCAGCGGGCTACTTAATTTGGATGGTTTGAGATTGATATGATAATACAGACGCAGGGACGAAATCTTAGCACTCTGATTTTATCCCCTTCGTTTATTACTTTTACCAGGGTTGGCCGAGCGGTTGAGGCAGCGAACTCATAATTCGCCTTAGACAGGTTCAATTCCTGTACCCTGGATTTTCACCTTCAAACGTTACCTTGCCCAGGGCTTTACTTTGCGATCGCTCTGAAGGGTGGGGTTGGGCGCATTTCAAGCGTCAGGAGATTAGCCATGGGATTCTACGGCGATCGTATTTTTCCGTATTTGCTGGAGTGGGGAATGGCGGGGGAACCGTTTTCGTCCTATCGCCGATCCCTCCTGGCAAACGTGTCCGGCGATGTGTTGGAAATTGGTTTTGGTACCGGTTTAAACTTGGCGTACTATCCTGAGTCGGTGCGATCGCTAACGGTTATTGACCCTAATCCTGGCGTTCATCGTTTGGCAAAAAAACGATTAGAAAAAGCCCCCATGCCCGTTATCAAAGAGCAAATTGGCGGGGAATCTTTGCCCTTTGAAGCGAATCAATTCGATAGCGTTGTGAGCACCTGGACCCTGTGTAGTATTCCGGCGGTGGATCGGGCGATCGCCGAAGCCCATCGAGTGTTAAAGCCCGGCGGCAGGTTTTATTTTATTGAACATGGTCGGAGCGATCGTCCGGGGATTCAAAAGTGGCAAGATCGCATTACGCCGCTTCAAAAAGTTATCGCCGACGGCTGCCATTTAAACCGTCCCATTAGCGACTTAGTGGCGGCTAAATTTGCTGAGTCTGATATGGAGCTTAAAACCTACGTGGCTAAAGCGCTGCCAGAATTTGTGGGCTATTTTTACGAAGGTGTTGCCGTAAAGATTAGCCATAAGAATTAGCCATAAGAATTAGCCATAAAAATTCAATTTAAACTGAAGTAAGGGCTTGATTTAAGTCAGTAATTAGGTCCTTGGGATGCTCCAATCCAATTGAAATTCGTAGCAATGTTTCTGGCGTTTTCGTATTGGGACCTTCGATGGACGCCCGATGTTCAATTAAACTTTCGGTGCTGCCCAAACTGGTGGCCCGTGGCAATAATTTGCAGCGCCCCACCATTTCCATCGCTGTTTGGCGATCGCCCCGCACCTCCGCCGAAATCATGCCCCCAAAGCCTTTCATTTGTTGGACCGCAATGGCATGACCGGAATGGTTGGGCAAACCGGGATAGTGAACCTGGGCGATCGCTCGATGCCCCTCCAAAAACTTTGCCACCATCATGGCGTGGTCACAGTGGGCTGCCATACGCACCGGCAACGTTTGTAAACTGCGGCTCAAAAGCCAACAGTCGAAGGGGGAGGGAATGGCTCCGCCTGTTTGTTGGATTTCTCGCAGTCGGGCAAATTTTTCATCGGCGATCGCCCCCACCACTGCCCCACCGGTCACATCTCCATGTCCGCCATGGTATTTGGTTGGCGAGTGAAGCACCCAGTCAATGCCCTGGGATTTGGGAGTCTGCAGGGCAGGCGTTGCCCAGGTGTTGTCGCAGAGGGTTTGAATGTTTTGGGTGGGAGCGTGGGATTTGGCTAGATCCGCCACCGCTGCCAAATCGGTAATTTGCAGGCGGGGATTGGAAGGAGTTTCCAGCCAAATTAGCGCAGTTTTTGAGGTGATTTTTTGGGCGATCGCCTCCACATCCGTGGCATCCACCAGCACCATTTCCAACCCCCAGGGCTCGCCGATGCGCTGCAAAATTTGATGATTGCCATGGTACGCATCCTGGGCAATGATCACCTGATGTCCCGGCCGCAACGTTTGCAGCACCGCCATCGCCGCCGACGCTCCTGACCCAACGGCGATCGCCGCCGCTCCCCCTTCTAATTGGGCAAGATGGGCCTCCAGGGCGTG
>CALCTI010000039.1 GCA_937894105.1 uncultured cyanobacterium | reverse complement strand
CCAAAACCTTGACCAGTTTGGGCATCGTAAAGGGGGCGATCGGTATCCTACCCACGGCGCTGCAATTTAATTTAGCCACGGCGGTTTTGGGGAAGGGAATTCAGGGAGTAGCTGCGGCTTACCTAACAAGAATTGCGGGAAAAAGTTTTACGGAGTATTTTCGCAATGACCAAGATTGGGGGGACGGGGGCATTACGGAAGTGGTACAAAAACAGTTTCAACTCAATAAACGCGACCAATTTATTAAATTATTTGTGAAAGAAGCGATCGCTAAGGTCGTAAAACCGTTAGGGCTAGAAAATGCGCTAAAAGAAAATACGTCACAGGAAAATCCCCTATCAGAATTACAGCCAAAAGAAGAGCGAGAAATGGAACCCCAAGAGCCTTTTTTAGGGTGGAATAATCAACAAAAATCCCAGGAGCGATCGCCCGATTACGACCCGCCAATTTCCTAGCGCTTCTTGTTATATTGACCTCACCTCCTTGTGTACTAAAGTTTTCCCACTGAATATTTCCCACTGAATTTTTCCCACTGAAATTTTCCACTCATTGCTTTACTCCATTTGCTACACATCCCCTGCCCTGTCGCCCTCCACGCCGCCACCCCAATCGTCTAAGCCGCCGTGCAACCCTCCCCAAAAGCCCCCTGGTGAAGCTCCCAGTAAAACTATCCTGGGGCGGCTTTCCCAAGTGGTCCAGAAGGTGTCGCGGGTACACTTTTCCCAGCTTCGCCTTACCCCCGACGCCAAGCCGCCCAAGCTAAGGGTGCATGACCCAGCCGCCCGGCAACGCAAGGAATATGCCCTGTTGGGGGAGTATTACCTGGTGGGGCGATCGTCCGAGATGGATATTACCGTCACCAACCCCATCGTCAGCACGGAGCACCTGTCTTTGCGCAAGGTGCCTGGCTGGTTTCGCCCGGTATTTGTGCTGCAAGATCGCAAGTCCACGAACGGTGTTTTTATTGGCAAAAAGCGCATTAACGGAGCGGTGCTGGGGCATGGGGATACGGTAACCCTGGGACCGGCGGATTTGGCGGAGGCGGTGCAGGTGGAGTATGTGGATCCGCCGCCCCTGTGGCTAAAGGTGTTGCGCTACGGGGCTTATGGCGTTGGTGGGGCGATCGCCCTGGTGACCGCAATCATCCTATGGGAATGGCAAAACATCCAGATCATTCCCCTGCCTCAGGCGGTGCGCGGACCGGTGGTAGTCACGGCGGGTGACGGCAAAACCTAATT
>CALCTI010000038.1 GCA_937894105.1 uncultured cyanobacterium | reverse complement strand
GCGTTCAACTCGGCGCTAGGACGTTTGCGCCAGCGAAAGCGCTGAACTATCCATTCATTCCCCCATAAGGGAACAAGGGCTGCCCCGGCTCAAATCCAAAGATATCCATTACCAAGTCAACCATTGGATCGTCTGGTAATGCGTGGCGATCGCGAATCACCAAATCTTCCTCTTCCTCGCGAATGTAGGGAGCAATATAGTAGCTCAAGTTGAAATTAACACTGCGATCAACCTGAACGTAAACCAAATCATGGAATAGCGCCGACAGCATTTCCAAAGGCGCTTCGTCTCCCCCCACCTCAAAAATATGCTCTGGTGTGTGAAAGTAACGCCAAGGACCACTCATCGTTTGAACGATCGTGTCAGCAATGCTATTAAGCTCTTTTTCGCCAACATCCAGCCCCAGCTGATGAGTTGCCCACTGCAATTTATGTAAGCACTCTTCGTGATCACGCTCTCGACTCATGCTGGTTACCCCGATCAGCGTTAGACAATAAAGGTTAGATAGAGGGCTATAGGGTTGCGCTGGTGCTTGGAATCGAAAAAGGTATCAGTGATGCACCCAATCGATAAAACCAAAACTGACACTAGTCACCTTACAGAGCCTTGTCCGCCAAGGCTATTACAGTAGTCCCCAAAATTAGGCAAAGGATTGCACCAAATTATGGGGCACTTACTCTGAGTATTGGGAATCGCCGCAGCAATGCTCCAATATCGCTGTAGTGTAAGCCGCGAGCTGATTTGAATCAGTGACTTAGGTCAGTACAGCGAGTGTTTACAGCCAATATTGACAAGGAATTTTCTTAAATTATGGCTTAGCCAACAGGAAAAATTGGCAATTGTCGTTTCAAAGTTATTATTTGCTGCCTTCTTCCTGATTCTTTTATTCTATAGTGCTGCTTTCCCATTGATGGATTTTGAAAGCACCATTGTCAAACGGAAGCAACCCAGGGTACAAACTTTTGAAGCTTGTATAAAAGACATGGGCTCAACGGAGCAAAAAAAGCTAAGACAACTTCTCTCCTGAACCAAGGGAGACCGGAGAGAGTCTCACCCTCTCTCCTCTGCTTCTACCTCAAGGTCTTGGATAGAAACTAGAAGCTAAGGATTCTTCGTTCTTCGAATCTTACGAAACGCAGTCTTGATAGGGCGCTGATATTTAAACAATCATGGTGTGATCCCCATCTGGCTGACCCTTAGCAGCCCAGGGATTCACGGGTATCAACGCCGGTTTTGGGGTTGACGCCCTCCGCAGTTTCACAGAGTCGAGTGATTTCAACTCGGTCAAGAATGGCGTCGCTAAAGTCGGCTCCGTTTACCTTGGCGTTCTTGAAGCGCGATCGCAACATCATCGCCGAAGAAAATACCGCGTCGCTTAAGTCAGCCCCTTCAAAGGTGGTCAAATAGGTAATGCCGTCGCTCAAATCTGCACCGTGAAGATTCGCCCCTTTCACCCCCACACCAATAAATACAGCACCACGAAAATCTGCGATACAAAAATCTGCCTTCTCCAAATCCGCATCGCAAAACTCGGACTGAACAAAGGATTGTCCAGCAAAATTACGCTCCTCTAAGGCAACATCATCAAAGGCGCGAATGGCGGCAGAGCTGGCCGCTATTGCATGGGGTTGGGCACCAAAGGCCGTTAAAAACGCCAGGGCGACTGCAAAAAAAACGCGAAGGCTGCGGAACACTATTGGACACATGGTTAGCAACTCGGGCAAAAAATTAGACCGTCACGGGAAAATCGTAGGATATTGAGCACTGCAAAAACTGCGCTCAGCCTTTGAATATCTTACATTTCTTTAACTTTCCCGAGACTGTAATTTCTTAGTCATCGAAAAGTTTCAGTCATCGAAAAGTTTTAAGCATCGAAAAGCCCTACGAAGGAATATTTGATGCGCTCTCAAAAACTGTTTCATCGGCCTCACGCCAGGCGGGATCAACGATACATAGAAACACTAGCGGATCTGTACCGTCGTTGACCACGTATTGCTTGGCCTTGGGGGGAATATACACGGCGTCGCCGGGGGCGATGGTTTGCACTTCATTGTCGATGTGCATTTGGGCGGTGCCTGACAGGATGTAGTAAACCTCGGAGGTGGGGAGGCTGTGGGGGGTGGAGGTTGCCCCGGCGGGAATAATAGCGTGGGCAAGGCTGTAACGTAAGGCGAGGGGGGCTTTGTCTGGGTGCAACAGCTCTCGCAAGCTTGAGCGATCGCCCGCAATAAACTCGGGGCAATCTTCCAAATTTTTGACAACCATTGATTAATTC
>CALCTI010000037.1 GCA_937894105.1 uncultured cyanobacterium | reverse complement strand
AGAAGTTGAAGGATTAGAAGTTGAAGGATTAGAAGTTGAAGGATTAGAAGTTGAAAAGTTTAATTTCGAGGGGTTTTATCAGCGGTGGCTGGATTGGGGAGAGTCGTGGCTGCGGCGCTATGGGAACCGCGATCGCTGGGAGTGGCAAGATTACGGCACCCTTGACGGGCAGTGGGACAATTTGGAAAAGCTGCTGAACTGGTGTGAAACGGAAAATCGCGTTGAGGCGTTTTGGCGGTTATGGCCGTGGATTAAGGGCTACACCACCTTGGAGGGGCGAGTGGCGCTGCGGAAAAGATGGCTTCGGTGGGCGGGCAATGCCTTTGAGGAACGCGAAGAGTGGGCGAAGGCAGCAGCGACCTATTTTGATTTGGGATTTACCTATTCCAGTTCCGATACGCCCGACTCCTTAGCAGCGGCACAGGCTTATTTTGACCAGGGCTGGCAGTGGCGGGAGCATTGCTCAGCCCAGTCTCAAATGGATTTAATTGTGAATCAGTGTCGCTTGGCAATTCGCCAAAGTCGTGAGCATGAAGCCTATCGCTGGCTGGAAATTGGGCGGCAGTTTATTGAGGAGATGGCGGATCTGGAGGGCGAAACGGAAGGGGAGCAGCAGCCGAAGGAACGATTACAAACCCAGCTGGGATATTACGAGGGAGAGTTGAACTTTAAGGCGGGGCGGCTGGAGGAGGCGGAGCGCTGCTACAGCCAGGCTCGAGAGGCGGCGATCGCCATTAAGTGGGAGCGGGCAGCGGTGCTGAGCGAAGGCTGGCTGGGAGATATTGCCTTTCGTCAGGGGCGGCTGGAGGAGGCGGAAAAAATGCTGAAGCGCACCATTCAAAAGGCATCCAGTCAGGGCGATCGCCGCTGTTCTGCCCTGTGTCAATTGACCCTAGCGGAAGTGGTTCGGGCTAAGGGAAGCGATCGCCGGGCATCCACCTTGGCCATTGAAGCTTTCAAAGGATTCCGCCAGTTAAGAATGGAGTTGGAAATGGAGCAGACGGTCGATTTAATAAAAACCTTAAACTACAAGCCAGCCAACTTAAGCTTCCTGCTGGAAGGCGACGTGGACTGAGGACGGACGGTTTCTCCACAGCCGTCTCACGGCCCAAACGTTAACAATGCAGCAAGCCAGCCCAAAACTAAGCAACACAAAGGTGGGGACCATCACCACGCCCACCACAACCCAGGGTGCTACGTGAAGCACCATGGTAACAGCTAGAGCCGTGGCGATCGCGCCCATAGAGCCCACCTGAGCCAGGGGACGTTCCATGGTCATCATCATTAGGGTTTGCAGCGTGGCGGCTAAATTTGCTGGCACCAAAAAGGCGCAAATTTGCACGCAGTAGGCACGGGAAAACTGGGCAGCAGCGTGGGCAAAATCCCCCTGCAAAGGATTGGGCACCAGTTGAGCAAGGTGGGCAAAATCGACCATGATGGGAAAGATTCGAGAAAGAATTTTAACTCGGTTGATGCAATGATCACCGTTGACAACCTGGTCACTAACGCAATTGTTAATAATGCAATCTAGTACGCAACCAGTTGCATGATTATCTTTATTTAGTTACTTCTACCTAATTCTAGCGGCTACAGGCTATTGAGGGGGGCGCGGTGCAAAATTTCGACTTTTTATACCGCTTGTGGACAGAGGAGTGGAGTGGGGGCAACGCTTCAAAAAAACCTTTAAATGAACGCCCAACAGTCAGAAGATTACCCCATCGCCGCTGGCTATCGGGGGCAATGCTAGGAATTTGGGCGGCGTTCATGTTGGGGCTCAGTGGCTGTGGCGTCAGTCCCGTTGATGCGGAGGACCGGCTATTTGTGCCTTTGTCCGTTGAGGTGCTGGACGAATTTGTACTGCCCTTTGGGTCGGAGTTTTTGGGCACCAAGGTGGGGGGGCTGTCGGCGATCGCCTATGACCGAGGAAGCGATCGCTTTTACGTGCTGCCGGACGATCGCGGCAATATCAACCCGCCTCGATTTTACAAACTAAAAATAGATATCAACTCGCCGGCAAATATTGGATCAACCGGAGATGAATCCAGCAGAGATGAATCCAGCGGAAATAAAACTAACAATTCAAACTTAGGAAATCCAGAAGCTTTAAGGGTCTCCAACTCTGAAATTACATCGGTTGAAATTGAGCAGCTGATCACCTTAAAAGATGAGAATGGTCAACCGTTCAAAGCCGAAACCATTGACCCAGAAGGGTTTGTTTTAACCCCTCGTGGCACCGCAATAATTTCCAGTGAAGGGAACAGTGCCAAGGGCATTGATCCGTTTATTGGAGAATTCGATTTACAGTTCGGTCAGCTGATTTCAAAATTGCCCATGCCCTCACGGTATTTACCTGAGGAGGATCCAGAAAATCCTGGGGAACTTATCGCAGGAGTACGCAATAATTTTGGCTTTGAAAGTTTAACCACGGAGGCCCAGGGAGCATCGCGATCGCCCGTGGAACCCTTCCGAATTTTTGCCGCCGTCGAATCTGCCCTGGCGCAAGATGTGGACGATGACTTGCCGGACAACCAGCGTGGTAAGAAGGTGCGATGGCTGCATTATTCATTGGGCACCGGGCGACCGTTTTTAATTTCTGAGCATCTTTACGAGCTGGGTGAGGCCCCTGAAGGATCCCTTGTGCAGGGGCTAACGGAAATTTTGGCGCTGGATACGGGCGGTCGATTTTTGAGCCTGGAGCGGTCCTTTGGGGAGGAAATGGGCTTTGGCATCAAGCTTTACGAAGTGGCCCTGGGAGCAGCCACAGATACGGCAGCCTACGCCACGCTGCGAGGGGATTTGGAGGGAATGGTGGCTCCGGCCCGCAAGCGGTTGCTGTTGGATTTAAATACCACTAGCTTAGACCTGGATAATTTGGAGGGAATGACTGTTGGTCCGCGTCTTTCCGATGGTAGCTACAGCTTGATTTTAGTAAGCGATAATAATTTTCAAGCCATACAAAAAAATCAGTTTTTACTGTTGAAATTGGGAGGATACAAGCCAGGTTAAACGCCTTGATTCAGAGGTTAGAAATTGCCGCAAAGGGGACAGAAACTTAGGAGACTGCGATCGGTGAATCATCATTTCCCTGGTGCACGGTTTTGACCCACTTTAAACGTTTGGGTCGAATTGAGATGCGAATTCCCATTGTTGAAATAACCACAAACCAGTGGACCATATAAATGGAGCCAACTAAGGTTTGCAATAGGGTTTTTCCTAGGGCGAAAGGCGATGATTTAGAAGTTTTAGAACGGGCGATCGCCCCCCGTCGCAACCCCATAAACATCATCGTTGTAGAAAATACAAAGGTCACCGTTAATAAGGGGGATAAAACCGTCGCTTCCTGCCGTAAAATCCCCATCAAAACATCAGGAATAACCGCCTGGGGCAACAGGTATTGAAACAGACAAAACATGACCATATCGAAGGTTTTGGCAGACCCCATTTGGTTACGCCCCAAGGATTGCCAATAGTCCAAATAGCGTTGATAGCCCCCCTCTGCCCAGCGATTGCGCTGGTGCCACAAGGCCTTCGCCGTGGTCACCCCTTCCTCAATAACCGCTGGCTCCGTCACCGCCTCAATGTTCCAGCCCTTCAAGTGCAGCCGCAGGGTTAGGTCCAAATCATCGGTGATGGTTTCCTCGTTAAACCCTCGACAATCGTCCAACGCAGCTCGCCGCAGAAACTGCCCATTGCCCCGCAGCTCCCCAATGCCGTCGGCAGCAATTCGCTGCTGCTGCAGGCAACAATCGAGCTGCATTTCCGCCGTTTGCCCTTGCACCCAAAAATTCCCTTGCTCCGGCTGATTGAGCACCGTTTGTGCTACGGACTTTTGCAGCTGCACTGCCCCTAAGGTATTCGACTGGAACAAGGGCACCACTCGGCGAAATAAATCAGGGGAAAACTGGGCATCGGCATCAAAAATTGCCAAGATATCGCCCCTGGTTTTGGGAATTACCGCGTTCAGGGCTCCCGATTTCCCGCCGCCATCCCCCGCCTTGCGGTGAACAGCGAGAACCGATCGCGATTGCCCCGCTAGCTCGTCCAACCACTCAGGGGTGCGATCGCTGCTGGCATCATCAATCACCACCGCCTCGTAGCGACTGCGCGGATAATCCACCCGATCAAGCTGTTCCACCAGGCGGCCAATCACCGCCTCCTCATCCTTCGCCGATACCAGCACCGACACAAACGGCAAAACTTCAGGATTTTCGGTGCCCTTGCCATCAGTCCCGGACAACACCACATGCTCAGGTTTACCCACTAACAGGCGAAATAAATGCACCGAGGCGATCGCCGTCAATCCCCAAACCAAAATCTGCCCGCTGTCAGAACAGTGGAGCGCCAACACCAGCCCCCAAACGGCAAACAACACCAGTGCAGCCTTCCGCCGCCGCCCCTCACCATTCGCTAAATCAATGTCACCGTAAGGCACCAGCTCGGAGTCCTTCTCGTAGGCAGGGGAGGGAGGGGTCGACATGGGCAAAATAAATCTCCAAAAACCATCATTGCAAAAGTCGAATACCGTGCGCTGCAAATCCTATGTGGCGAAAGCATCCCAAGAAACCACAATTGAGCCCTGCTCACCGAAGCCTTCGTCGAAGCGACGCAATAAAAATCAAGATATTCACTAATAATCTTAGCGATTGCGTAACATTTTGTGGCATTTATTCCTACAGGCACTGACGCTCTTGGAGCTTTTCCACCCCTCCTTCGCCCACAGACTCACTTAATTTTGAATATCCTTTGGGCTATCCCCAAAAGCCCTTGAGTAAACCTGTAGTTACTAGGGGCTGTCATCATTTAAACCTCAAAGCCTCTCGCTGTGACGGTTTCAGCCCCTAGTGCTGCGTCAGCTTTAAATTTTAGGGTTGACGATTGCTGAGGGCATGAC
>CALCTI010000036.1 GCA_937894105.1 uncultured cyanobacterium | reverse complement strand
CGATCGCTCTAATCAGCGATGCCCGCAAGGAAGGAGATTCCGTCGGCGGTGTAGTGGAATGTGTGGTGCGCCATGTGCCCGTGGGATTGGGAATGCCCGTATTCGACAAGCTAGAAGCGGATCTTGCCAAAGCGATTATGTCCCTACCCGCCACCAAAGGCTTTGAAATTGGCTCCGGTTTTGACGGCACCTTGCTCAAAGGCAGCGAACACAACGACGAATTTTATATGGACGACACCGGGAACACCCGCACCCGCACCAACCGTTCCGGCGGCATCCAAGGGGGCATCACCAATGGCGAGGCGATCGTCCTGCGGGCGGCCTTCAAACCCACCGCCACCATCGCCAAAGCCCAAAACACCGTCACCAACACCGGTGAAGATACGGTCCTCGCCGCCCGTGGTCGCCACGATCCCTGCGTTCTACCTCGAGCAGTGCCCATGGTGGAAGCAATGGTTGCTTTAGTGCTGTGTGACCATTATTTGCGGGACCAAGCCCAATGTCATAGCGTGGCGATCGCCCCAGAGAAAGCACCGGTATAGCAACATTGCTGTGCCGACGAGAAAAAAATCCGAGTAAGCACTGAAAAAGCAGCGCCTATTGCGCGGTTACTTACCCCCTTGCAATAGATGCTGAATCGGAAAAACGCCGCTTGAGATAAAAATGCTAAACGCCACCACTAACCACCCCCAATCACCCCTAAAACCCAGTGAATACAAGGGTTTCAGTCTCTAATATTGTTTACCTCAAAGAGAATGTATCTCAATGTTGTAAAACTTCTGAAGTTTAATGGACGGTACGCCCTAAGTATTTTTCTAAAGCTTGCTTTTTAAGCACGCTTTATTTTCAGGAAGTATTATTTAGCCATCAGTTTTAAGCAAAAACCCTGAGAAATTCAATGCCAAATTAAAAGATGTTGAGAGAATACCCCGAAATTGTTTTTGACCATTGAAAGATAAAGTAGGCGTACCCTTTACAAACTGCCGTAATCCTTTAAATCGGTAGTCGCTTCCAGCTAAAATCATTTAGGCTATATGAAGCTTATGAAGGTTAGATAACGCAAGGCAAAAACGTGCTGGTTAAAGTAGATTAGCCTAAGCAAAGTTCTAAAAAAATGCCGACCGTAAAGCGCCGAACATAACAAGTGTCAACAGCGTCAAAAACAACTCTACTAGCTCCTCCGTCTCGGGGAAAAACCCGGTTTTACTGACTCGTATGTCTACCATAAGCCTTTCCTCTCAGTTTCTAATTCGTTTCTGGGGCGTTCGTGGCAGCATCCCCGCGCCGGGTAAGTCCACCCTTCGCTACGGTGGCAACACGTCCTGCATTGAACTGTGTATCGACGGACGACGATTAATTTTCGACGGCGGCACTGGGTTGCGATCCCTATGCAAAACTCTTAGAAATGGCGATCCCTTCCGTGGGTTTATGTTCTTTACTCACTATCACTGGGACCATATTCAAGGGGTGCCCTTTTTTACGCCGATTTTTTCCGACAATTGCCACCTAACGGTCTACGGAAATCACACCAACACCGGAGATCCTGTTAAAAAACACTTTACCGAGCGTATTCTGCGCGACAGCGCGCCTAAAATGCAGGGAGAGGTGACGGCTAAGTTAGAATAGAATGGCATGG
>CALCTI010000035.1 GCA_937894105.1 uncultured cyanobacterium | reverse complement strand
CTTGCACCACATATGCCCCGTCGAACGCCTTGGTAATGGCCAGCCCACCGCAAATGATCGCGAAAAGAACGGCGAGCCCCAAGCCCCAGTAATACTCTCGGCGATGGGCACTAAAACAGCGGGAGATTAAAAATTGCACCAAATTTCGGCTTCGCTAAATAGCTGGAAATAATGGGGATCAGTGGTGCAAGTGTCACAGCCTGATCCACAGTCCTAAGGCACGACTGTAGGGTAAATGATGCCGCAAGCAAACCACCGTCCATGTCTCAAAATACGCCCCCCCAAGATAAATCCAAAGACAACCCAAGTCCCCTTGAAACGGCGATCGCTCAATTTAACAACACTGTCGGGATAATTTACGGAATCGCAGCACTCAGTGCCATCGTTGGCAGTCTCGACCTATTGTTTAATTTTCTGGGTGAAGGGCTGGGTTTAACCTCATTGATTGCGGCTCCCATTTACGGCGCCTTAGGGCTTTGGGTACAAAAACGCCGGTCGTCCTTTGCCCTTGGTCTGACCCTAGGGATTTACCTTGCCCACTCTTTAGCCTTGTTAATTGCCCGCATTGAAACTTTCGCCCCTGGCGATCGCCCTCCCATTTCCATCATCATTTCTGGGTTGGGCGGTCTCTACCTACTGTTTGAAGGGTTTGGCAACATTAAGCAGCTAAAATCCGCCGAAAAATCCGCCGAAACAACAGAGCCATCTCCCACATCTGACGCCAACGGCTAAAGTGAATTTCCCTACGCCTAGTTGACCTTACGATTCGTTACCGGGATTTTCAATTTGCTGCGATCGCCCCAAGCCTCTTCACTAACAGCTATAAACAAACAACACCAGCAACCAAAATAACCAGATCGAATAGTAAAAACCCTGGGTGTAAGGAGGTCCACAAACGATGGGATGGTTTGGCAAAAAAAAAGACAAGGACGGCAATGAGATTCAGATTAGCCCGCGCGAGCAAGCCCAAAAGCAGCTAAATAACGCAGTAGGGGCAATTTACGCCGTTGCGATCCTGAGCGCAGCCCTTGGGGCGATCGCCCTGATTTTCCAAATTGAAATTTTACTGGATCTAGGTCTGGGCATCCCGTCACTCATTATGGGAGCAATTTACGGAGGCTTAGGATTTTGGGTCAAAAGAAAGCACTCTGTGATCGGCTTAGGCGGTGCCTTTGGGCTTTATGTGGTGGACGGTCTTGCTTTTATTGTGGCGAATATTGATGCGGGGGGACGTCCCACGTCGGGGATCGCAATCCGTGCGACGATCGCTTACTTTATGTTCCTGGGATTTGGCGCAATTAAGCAGTTGAAATCAGCCAAAATTGAGAATGAGTCGGCGCCAGACTCTCCAGAAGCAGGCAACCTATAGCTACTGTCCTGCTCCCCTGCATTCCATCAAGTCTGTCTTTCAGTCAACCTTTAAATTATGGCTTTAACCCTAGACCAAACCTGGGGGGTTTTGTTGTTGCTCACCCTATGTCCAACCCTAGGCGCACTGCCCCTAGTGGGATGGATTGAGCGGGCGTAAAAGGTGATAATTTTACGGCAGGTGGTCTCAGGCTACGTAAGCGACAAGGCGGACTATTAACACTGATGGTAGTCAGTCCCAAGGATGACGGCTCAGCGAGAGGGCTTG
>CALCTI010000034.1 GCA_937894105.1 uncultured cyanobacterium | reverse complement strand
GGTTTTTTGGTGATACTTAAACCTAGCCCATACCCCCTCCGTAACCCCTATCTATGCAACAACGCCGGGTTGTTCTAGGGGGTGCTATCCATTAAGCCCCAGAAGCCTTACGCAGTCAGGAGTACACGCCCTTCAGAAATAAAAAATGGCAGAGGCTAAAGCCCTTATGGCTCTTAACTTAGAGATTTAATTGATAACGCCCCCCCGTTTGGGGGCATCAGCGGGGCGATTAGAATGGGGCTGGCAGCATATTGGATCGCCCCCCTCGCCAACTTCATGACAGAAAACTTTTCCCGGTCACCCAACCCTAAAGCCTACGAAGGCGCGCTCGGCATTGTGTCGACGGCGAGTTTTCCGGCGATCGTGGGGACGGCCGATATGATGCTGAAGTCGTCGGGGGTGACCTTGGTGGGCTTCGAAAAAATTGGCAGTGGGCACTGTTCGGCGATCGTACGAGGAGGCATTGCCGATGTGCGCATTGCGGTAGAAGCAGGGGCAGAAACGGCGAAAAATTTTGGGCAGTTGATGGGGCAGACGATTATTTCGCGCCCGGAAAATAATATGGAGACGATTTTCCCCATTAGCCGCCGGTTTATAGATATGGCTTTTGATCCGAAGGAAAGCCCCTTTTCGAATCAGGCGGTGGGGTTGTTGGAAACGCGAGGATTTCCGGCGATGGTGGGGGCGGCCGATGCCATGCTGAAGTCGGCGGAAATTCAGCTATCATCCTACGAAACCACTGGGGACGGGCTGGTGACGGCGATTATTCGAGGATCCATTGCCAATGTGGCCGTGGCGATCGAAGTGGGCATGATGGAGGCAGAAAAGATTGGGGAACTGCACGCCATGATGGTGATTCCCCGTGCCCTAGGCGATTTGGAACAGACCTTGCCCCTGGCGCAACATTGGCTCGACGAAATTGCCGCCAATCGTCCCATTCCCGTGGCCCTGCCCATTTCCATCAAGCAGCCGGAACGCGAAGAAATTGCTTTGCCCGAATTGCAAAGTCAAAATCAGGGAATCGCCCAGCCGCTGCCAGAACTCCAAGCCCCGGAACCGGTCCTGGAAGAGATCGAAGACCGATCTTCGGAAGAGTAGCCCAGGGGCTGTTATCAACTAGATCTCAAACTCAATAGCTGCGAGGTTTTAGCTTCCAGTATCTTTTATTTCAAAGGGCGTGTATTTCCCAATACGTAAACCTGCTGGGGCTTAATTGATGACACGCTCTAAGTGGATGTCTGAAAAGTCTGATTCAGGACGTCAGCCGCCTCAGTAGGAGACGAATGGATGCAATGTCAACCCAGCTCTCAGCACTCTGGGGCGAATACTCGTAGTCACGACTTAAGCGACGACACCACCGAAACCAGCCAAAGCTACGCCCTACCACCCAACGCTTAGACGTCTGAGGTGAATTAGAAGGGCAACATTTCAAGGCAATAAAAAAACGCTGAAGCCCACATTTCATAAAGGTTATAGCCTGAAAAGAGGTGGACGACCCATGCCATCTCCAGGGCAAAAACTCTGCTATTTCAGATCTAAAAAAGCCCTTTTGGCTAAATCAATAGAGCTAACGATCTTCCCTTAAAAATCAATCGACTTCTGCGTATTGCGATTTTACGGCGTAACCCTTATGGGACAAGGCCTTAGCTTTTTTGTCTCTGGACAGAGCTAATTCACATCAGGCGTCTTAGGAATCAGAACAAATCCCTTTACTTGGGCTGGGCGCAGCACCTTTTCCAGCACCCAACGCACGAGCGCTTCTCCTTGATAACCGCCATCCACCAACACGGTGTCTAAGCGCTCCACATTGACCTGCCGAACGTGATTCTGATGCAGCAATTGCTTTAATCCCGCCCCCTCAGACTCGTTGACAGCGGTGATCATCACCTTTAGCAAAATCCCCAAACTATCCACCAGCAAATGGCGCTTGAGTCCTTCGACCTTCTTGGCTCCGTCGTAGCCCACTTGCTCATGAACCATGGGAGCTGCGGGCACCGATTGACTATCAGCCACTGCCAGAGACGGCGAGGGAAACGGTCGTACTCCACAGTGCGGGTCCACTGCCTGAGTCGCTCGTGAACTTGCTGCCAGGTGCCGTCGTCACGCCACTGGACGAAGTAGTGGTACACGGTTTTGTAATTGGGATAGTCCTTGGGGAGATATCTCCAGGCGCAGCCCCGTACAGAGGATGTAGAGAATCCCGTTGATGATGTGGCATAGGTTAACGGTGCGAGGACGATTACCGGGTTTGGCGAGAGGCAATAGAGCTTCGAGGGTAGTGCCCAGAAGGTAAGAGCAGCTCGCCTCAAACCCCATGAGCTATATGGGATAGCGGGGAGAGCATCCTTACAGTCGCGGCGCTACCAACTCTACTATTCGTCGTTGAGGTCACTAGGATGAGTTTGAGTCATGGCTGATGGGAGCTGTGGGTTGTTCAACTACAGGCTAAATCCCATCAGATTTTTTACTTTTCAGACATCCACTTAGATATATTCTGTAGGTTTTTAAGGCTCCCTATCAATTAATTTCAGAAACCTTGAACAGGGAAAGATATCGAGCCTGCCTTGAAGAATAATTCGATAGCTATAATCCCTGTCTCCCAAGGACTTGAGGGTTAATTGACAGCAGTCCGAGAACGGTAAAAAATCCGGAAATACAAGTGTTAAAGGGGAGTCGAGCAACGCAAAAATCGCAGGGTACAGGGTTCAAAATCAGGGCGCTCAGCTATTCCACGTTCATCCTTATCCATCCTTGCTTGTTTTTATTTTGGAGCTGCGTCAATTTATACCCATATAAGTTCGAAATAAATTCGAAGCGTTGGCACGATTCAGAACTCAATTTTCAACACATTCCCTTCAGGATCCACGACAGGTTGTCGGACGCTACGATCATCAATCCCTTTTCAAGGTTTAGTCGCTTTCCCAAATTACCGCCAGTTTTTAATCTTGGTAAAAATCACAGACAAAAAATCAAATAAATCTGCTAATAATTCTTCACAGAAAAATAATTGCGCAGCAGCACACTCCAAACACCTAACTTTTGAAGTCTTGGAGCCGTCATCACCGTTCGTTGAAGGACATTATGATTTATGTTGTATTTTGCTTCAGGCATCGTTTAAAACTGAAACCTTCGGCAGACTGCTGAGTTAATTCCCATTAACTCCATCCATTTTGTACGATCGCGGTGCCATTAGTTTTTCGCGCTCTCTTCCTTGCACTACGTCCTCAGTCAGTAAAGACTTTAGGACTAGGGGCTGTCATCAATTGAATCCCTAAGTCAAAAGCCGTAAGGGGTTCAGCCCCTAGCCTTGTTTGTTTTTAAAGGGCGTGTACTC
>CALCTI010000033.1 GCA_937894105.1 uncultured cyanobacterium | reverse complement strand
AGCGACCTCACTTTCAACGGCTTTTTGCGCGACCAACGCCAGTTCAACCCCGCCCGCTACTACCAAGACGTGCCCAAAATTGCTGGGCAGTACGACGGGAGCTATGTGCCCTTTGTGTTGCAAAACGGCCCCCAAAGGCAGGCGATCGCCACCCTTTCCCAAAGCCTCGCCACCCATCCCGACACTCCCTCCCTGGTAATGATCAACCTCCCCCTAAGTGGCGACTTCCTGGACCCCACCCGTCGCCGCTACGAACAACAGTTTCGGCAATTTATCGGATCCGTACAAAATCAAACCCAGTGGATGGCGCGGGATTACTTAGATTTATGGGTCACCCGAGACAGTTATTTCGCCGACCCCAGCCATATCAACCGATGGGGAGCCGCCGCCCTATCTCGCCGCCTAGCAATCTATCCCAAAATCCCCTTCCAAAAACCATATATTTCCCTATAAAACATGCCCCAAAAAATCTCCAAATAAAATGCCCCTCTCAGAGAAAAACTGGGGGCTCAATCGTCAGGGTGCATCTACCATTACGTTCTTACGCGGCTCCCCGACCCCATCCGGACCATTGCCAACTTTCTCCGTGGTTTTTAGCCCTTAATTTATTTGCTTAGCTTTGTCGCCCAATTTTCCCAAAGTAATATAGCGCTCAAAGGATTTATTAACTAGTAGTTGAAAATACCGGATGCTAGGCGGAATAGGTAAGCTACATTACCTTTTTAAAGAAAGATTATCAGCAGATTAAAGGGCAATTTAATAAACTCAAAACAGATGCTAATCAGTTCTAGAAATAATCAGAAAAACTTTTTATTTCCGCTTGTTTTCATAGACTGAAAGGAGTAAATTTGCTATTCTTCGTGTTCTTCTGAATATCTAATTTACTATTCTATGTACTCTTTTCTGGGTTGATCATAGGTGATAAGAAATTAAACTCACTTGTTGTGAAGCTTAACTCTCTCTGGATTTTGCTATCGATCAAAGCCTGAACAATAAGGACATATTCCTCTGACATGAAATTCAACTCATTGAGTTGAATTATCAATGCCCGTTGAGGCTCGCCAGAGAGGAAGCAATAGCGATTCGTGGTCGCGGAGAGAAGATCTATGCTATTTAGCAAGATTCGTCGTCGTGTTGCACTGCTGTGTGCGGCCGCTGTGGGCAGCACCGTTTTAGCAAGTGCTCCCTAGGCCCTATCCCAGAACCGCTCTCTCGTTAAGATTGACGGTTCCAGCACCGTATTCCCTATTACCGAGGCGGTGGCTGAGGAATTCCAAAAAGAGAATCGCAATATCCGTGTAGCCGCTGGTGTATCCGGCACCAGTAGCGGCTTCAAGAAGTTCTGCGCAGGCGAAACCCATATCTCTGGTGCGTCTCGTCCAATCAAGGACAAAGAAAAGAAGCTGTGCAAAGACAATAATCCCGAAATTAGCTACGTTGAGCTATCCGTGGCTTACGATGCTATCACCGTTGTTATTAATAAGGACAACGACTGGGCAGGGGAAATGACCACCGACGACCTCAAGAAAATGTGAGAGAAGGCGGGTGAGGGGGCCGATAGCCAGCTCGTTGAGTTAGCAGCTGATTCCCTAGCGATTCAGCAAATTCGGGTCGATGACGTTTATTGCGACTACGTTCAGCCTATTCTTACTGAAGAGCTGGGATATTTCGTGGAACCTCAGAATCCGGAATATGGTGGCGCCCGACTTTACTTTGCAGACAGTGCGGGAAGTAATCCGCCTTTCTACTTCAGCATGGTGAAGCTAGGAAGTGGGACGTTTTTGGTGGTACGGAATGATGATCCACGGGAGACTGAAGGGTAAAATTTGATATGTATTTATATGTGTTTGTTCTCTTGGAGTGCTTCCTAGTATTTAGCTAGGGCTGGGCTGATTGAAAGACTGGGTAGTGATGCAATGTGATGGTCACTCAATTTCGAAAAGCTTGAATCTTCTGTAGATTAAGGCTCAGCCTACATTACGTTGCATCACTACCAAAGACTGAAGGGGTCTTAATGAATCTGAACGAATTCATTTGATGGGTCCGGTTATCTGGTTTGTATGGGGTGGGGCGATTGAGGTTGGCGTGAGCTTTACCGGGAAGAGGATTTAGAGGATTACGGGCAATGTCACGAGTAATTGATTGGCTATACCAAGGGGGACCGGTGATGTGGCCCCTGTTGGGGTTATCCCTGGCGACGGCCACAATTGGGTTGGAGCGGATGGTGTTTTGGCTGCGGTTTTTGTCCCAGGAAGATCGCATTGTTCACGATGTGTTGGCGGCAGCTCGCTACAGCTTGGTTGACGCAGCGGAGCAGGCGGAAGCGTTTCGCCATTTGCCCATTGGTCGCTTTTTGGTGGCACCGTTGAAGTTGCGATCGCCCTCTCCGGAAACCTTCCGACTGGCGCTAGAAACGTCGGGAGAGCGTGAATTTATTGGGATGCGTAAGGGCGATCGCATCCTAGAAACGATTATTGCGGTGGCTCCGCTGCTGGGGCTGCTGGGCACGGTCACCGGTTTGATTGCCACTTTTACTAATTTGGACATTGGCGGCGGGGCAACGGCGGAATCGGCCAGTGCGGCGGCGGCCGGTATTGGTGAGGCGCTTTTGACCACGGCGTTTGGGATGATTGTGGCGATTTTTGCCCTACTTGTGTTTCGGGCAATGACGATGCTCCAAGGGCGGCAGCTAGATTATTTCACCGAGGTGGGCAGCCGGCTGGAGCTAATTTATCGTCAGTTTTGGTATGAGCCGTCTCACCAGTCAAACAACGGGGCAGGTGGATCGGCGATCGCCCCAGATCGCGCCCCAGATCGCGCTCCGGATACTTACGACGCCCCCGTGCCCTATCCGGAGCTTAGATAGGTTGTCCAAAGTACAAGATCCTTACTCTGCCCAAGCCAATTACTTTCCCAATCCCCGTGCGTTTTAAACAAAGTCGCCAGTCTGAAATTCCCGAAGTCAATGTGCTGCCCATGCTGAATTTGCTGATGGGCGTGTTGGCATTTTTTGTGATCGTGTCCCTCTCCCTGAGCGGCTCCCAAATTGCTGGGGTTAAGCTGCCGAGCAGTGGTGGTCAGGATGGGGGCAACAGTGTTTTTGATGAAACTGCCAGTAAAATACGACCCCTGTCGGTGGGGCTATCGGAAACGGGGGACATTTTTATCGAAGGGAAGCCCATTGAGCTGGCGGCGCTGGCTACAGCTATTAGTGAGTATTTTCAGGAAAATCCCGACGGTAGCGTGATTCTCCAGGCGGATAGGGGATTAAAGTTTGAGGATATTAAAAAGATTTTGGTAACCCTGAAAGATGTGGGGAGCGATCGCATCGGCTTAGCCTTCGAGCCCTAGGGCAGGGATCCGACGACAGTGCAGAAGCAGCTCACAGCAATTCATAATAAAGCGGCACACGAACTAGCACTATGAGACGGGCAAAGTTACAAAGGCGATCGCCAGAAGTCAATTTGGTACCGATGATCGACGTGTTGATGACGATTTTGATTTTCTTCGTCATCCTCACCATGGTGATGGGCAACCAAAAGAAAATTGACGTTGCCCTGCCCCAGGACCTGTCATCTCCAGCGCCGTCGGTGGATCCGACGAAACTCCCCCCCGATCCGCTGGTGGTGATTGTTAACCCTGAGGGACAGTTAACGGTGAAAGGACAGGTGGTGGCAGACGACGCCATATTTGCCGCCGCCCAACAGCAGCTAGCCAAGCACCCGGAAGCGGTGGTGATTTTAACGGGGGACCAAGCCGCGCCTTACGCCAAAATTTTAGGCACCATGCAACAGCTTCAACTCCTTGACGAAAAGCGCATTGTACTGGCGCTGGAAAAAGGTCCCGAAGGGGCAGAGGCAGGGAATTAACTGTAAGTAATAGGTAAATAGGGAATTGTAGTGATTAGGCGTTAAGCCGCGATCGCCTCTTTCAGGGGCTTCCAGCGGAGGGCGCGATCGCCACCCATCTCCACAATCACCTTCACGCGAGGCTCAATCTCCGGCAGCTTGACGAGATATTCCACTTCCTGGCGAGACAACATAAACCCTTCCAAAATCCACAGCACCAACCCCTTGCTATCGTCGGGCAACGTATCAAGCTGGGTTTGAATAATGGGCGGCACAAAATAGCGTCGAATCAAACGTTTGCCCAAGTGGGGCGGACGAACCCCGTGGTTATCCATCAAAAACGAAGCCGGGTCCCCCAAGCCTCGCGCCGTCATCGGCAATGCCGTGTATCCCGCCGCTCGCAGCCGTCGAATATAACGCCCTTCGTAGCCCCCTTCCAACGGTACGTAAAACGCCAACGCCCCGTCGCGCTCAATATCTTTCTTCAACTTTCTGCCATTGGCGATTAGGGCGAAAACGGTGTCTTGTAAAACTCCGATCATGGGCTTGGCGTCTCGTCTAAGACCAGGTAATTGTACTGATTCAATACATTGTTACATTCCCCTGTCCCAAAGTTGAAGCCCTATAAGCAATACGCCTACGAATCTTCCGAAAAACCTGTGTTTCGTTTTCAGGAGCTTATACCCACGATCGCTGAATAGGATAGGCGTCAAAGGCAGCATCAGCGCTTACTAGGGGTAAAGCACGGGCGATCGCCTGGGCAATCAACATCCGATCAAACGGATCCCGGTGATGCAACGGCAACTTTAAATATTGCTTGATATCGTCAAAAGAAATGGTCAGGACCGTGATATTCAGCCTCCCCAGCAACACTTCCAACTCGTCCATTGAACGATTCAATTCCAACTTATTCACACCGACTTTGATCGCGATCTCCCACAAGCTGGCAATGCTCAGAAAGACCTGGTCCTGGGGTGAATCAATGAATCGTCTAGGGCGTGTCATCAATTAAGAGCCAGAAGATTGACGCCGCGAGAGAGACACGCCCTTTAAAAAAAGGAAACGCTAGGTGCTGAAACCCTAGCAGTTATTAAGTTTGAGACTTAATTTACGGTAACCCCCGGTGCATTGGAGACATGTATGCCAATCAAGCAACTTTAAAACTGGCGGAGGAAACGCAAATCGCTGTTGTAGAGACGGCGGATATCGTCCATTTGGTGCAGCACCATGGCAAAGCGCTCCACTCCAAAGCCCGCCGCAAAGCCTGTGTAAACTTCTGGATCGTAGCCCACCGCTTTCAGTACGTTGGGGTCCACCATGCCACAGCCCAGAACCTCCAGCCAACGCCCTTTCCACTGCACGTCCACCTCGGCCGACGGTTCGGTAAAGGGAAAATAGCTGGCGCGGAATCGTACCTCCACATCGCCAAACATTTGGAATAAAAATTCTTCAATGGTCCCTTTTAGGTCCGTAAAGGTGAGTCCTTCATCGATCGCCAGGATTTCAATTTGATGGAACACTGCCGAGTGTGTAGCGTCCACCGTGTCCCGGCGATATACCCGTCCTGGGGCCGCAATGCGAATGGGCGGTTCGTTTTCTTCCATGTAGCGAATTTGCATCGCCGACGTGTGGGTGCGCAACAGGTTGCCGTCGGGCAGATAAAACGTGTCCGCCATATCCCGAGCAGGGTGGTCGGCGGGGGTGTTCAGCGCCTCAAAATTGTAATAGTCCGTTTCCATTTCGGTGCCGCTGGCCACGGTGTAGCCAAGACCGACGAAAATATCTAGAGCTTTGTCGGTAGTGCTGTTGAGGGGGTGCTTGTGTCCCTGGGGACGATAGGTGCCAGGCATGGTCACGTCGAGGGTTTCCGCCTCTAGCTGCGCCTGGATTTTTGCCGCTTGTAGGGCTTCTCGCTGTTGATCCAGGCTCGCTTGCACCGCCTTTTTGACGTCGTTGGCGATCGCTCCCAGCTTCGGTCGGTCGGCCGGGTCCAGCTTGCCCATGCCGCCGAGCACCTTAGAAATCTTGCCCTTTTTTCCTAAAAAATTCACCCGAATTTCATCGAGAGCATCAAGGGTTTCCACCGTGGCGATCGCCCCCTGGGCTTCGGCTTGGAGAGATTGCAGTTGGGCTTCGAGGTCGGATATCGGCACAGCCATGGACAAAAATAAACGTAAAAATTCTAGAAAATCGGGCGCACATCAGACTTCATTAGTTTAGGGCATCATTGTGGGTGTCCCGCCGATTATGCCGATATTCTGTGAGCATCATTCTGTGAGCATCGTGCCTAAGTCTTCCCCCTCCCCCACGCCAACCCTGATTTTGGTGGACGGCCACTCCCTCGCCTTCCGCTCCTACTACGCCTTTGCCAACAGTCGCGAAGGAGGCTTGCGTACATCCACGGGTATTCCTACCAGTGTGTGTTTCGGATTTACCAAGGCGCTGCTCGATACCATCACCGCAGAAAAACCTGAATATTTAGCCGTAGCATTTGACACTCGCCAACCCACCTTTCGCCACGAAGCGGACGACACTTACAAGGACGGGCGACCAGAAACCCCCGAGGATTTTATTGAGGATATTCAAAATTTACAGGAGCTGCTGGCGGGGTTTAACTTTCCGGTAATTACGGCTCCCGGCTATGAGGCTGACGACGTATTGGGCACCTTAGCTAATCGGGCTGCTGCTGAGGGGTTTCAGGTGAAAATTCTGAGCGGCGATCGCGACCTATTCCAGCTAATTGACGACAAGCAGGGGGTTTCGGTGCTGTATCTGGGGGGGCGAGATATGCGGTCATCCCGGTATAAATCCTATCGAAGCGCCGAGGTGGTGGACCGATGGGGAGTGCGCCCCAATCAGGTGATCGATTTTAAAGCGCTCTGTGGGGACAAGTCGGATAATATACCCGGCGTGAAAGGCATTGGTGAAAAAACTGCCGCTAAGTTGCTCCAGGACCATGAAACTTTGGATGGGATTTATGCGGTGCTGGAGGAGCTGAAGCCTGCTGCGAGAAAGAAACTGGAAGGCGATCGCGAGGCCGCGTACCATTCTCAGTTTTTGGCCAAAATCGTTGTGGATGCCCCCGTTGACGTGCCATTGGACCACTGCAAGCTGGACGGATTCGACCGGGAGTCCGTATCGCCCCTGCTCACCAAGCTGGAGTTCCAGCGGTTTTTGCGGGATATCGAAAAATTACAGGGACAGCTTGGGGGCACCCCCCTTGAACCAAAACCGAAAACCAACCCCCCTGGCGACTTCGGTCAAATGTCCTTCTTTCCCCCCGAAGACACGAAAGCCCCAGCGCAGCCTAAGATCAAACTTTCTACGGGTATTGCCGTTGACATTATTGATACATCAGAAGCGCTGACAGATCTGGTCGAGCAGCTAGAAGTCTGTGAGGGGGCAGTGTCTTGGGATACAGAGACCACCGGACTGGATCCATTTCAAGTGGATTTGGTGGGGCTCGGCTGTTGTTTTGAGTTACCTAGCGCTGTGGATGAAGGGGGTAAGCCCATTGTGCGCACTGCTTATATTCCTGTGGGGCACGCTGAGGGAAAGCAGCTTTCTAGGATTGAAGTTTTGGAGACCCTGCGTCCGGTTTTAGAGGCGGGCGATCGCCCCAAGATTTTCCAAAATGCCAAATTTGATCGCAATATTTTACGGGCTCAAGGCATTACTTTGGACGGCGTTGCTTTCGACACAATGCTCGCCAGTTACGTGTTAAACCCTGATCGAAGTCATAATTTAACGGACCTATCTTTTCGATATTTAGGCTATACCCCTGAAAGCTATAAAGACCTGGTTCCTAAGGGAAAAACCATTGCTGATGTGTCCATTGAAGCGGTTAGTCAATATTGCGGAATGGACGTTTACGGAGCCTTCCACTTAACGCCGTTGTTAAAGGCAGAACTGGTTAATTTCCCTGATTTAGAGAAACTTTATCAAGAGCTGGAACTGCCTACGGAACCAATTTTAGCGGATATGGAGTTTTCGGGAATTCGTATCGATACGAACTACCTGGGTAAGTTTTCTAAACAGTTGGAAGTGGATCTGGTAAAAATTGAGAATTCTGCCTACGAATCCGCGGGGGAAACGTTTAACTTGGGATCGCCAAAGCAGCTTAGTGAATTACTGTTTGACAAATTGAGGTTGGATCGAAAAAAATCTCGGAAAATCAAAACTGGCTATTCCACTGATGCCAGAACTTTAGAAAGGTTAAAAGACGATCATCAAGTGGTGGAAAGTATTGTCGAATATCGCACCTTGTCAAAACTAAAATCCACCTATGTTGATGCATTGCCAGCGCTGGTGAAAGATAAAACGGAGCGCGTTCATACTGACTTTAATCAGGCGGTTACAACCACTGGTCGCCTATCCTCATCTAATCCCAACCTGCAAAATATCCCCATTCGCACTGAATTTAGTCGTCAAATTCGTCGAGCTTTCGTGCCTAAGGATGGCTGGATTTTAGCGGCGGCAGATTATTCGCAAATTGAGCTGAGAATCTTGACCCACTTAAGCCAGGAGCCTGTTTTAATTGACGCGTATAAAAATGGTAAAGACGTTCATACTTTAACCGCGCAATTATTATTAGACAAAGAGGATATTGCTTCTGATGAAAGACGGTTGGGAAAAATCATTAATTTTGGCGTAATTTACGGCATGGGCGTTTTGCGATTTGCTCGAGAAGCAAAGGTTTCTAAAATTGAAGCCCGTAATTTTATTGATCGATTTAATGAGCGATATTCTAATGCCTTTGAGTATTTACAGTTGGTACAGAAAGAGGCGATCGCCAATGGCTATGTCGCCACCCTATTGGGACGCCGCCGATACTTCGAATTTTCAGGATCTACCTTAAGAAGACTACGGGGAACTGTCCCAGAGGCGATTGATTTAAAAACATTAAAAATCTATGGACAGGGCGATGCCCAGGCATTACGAGCAGCCGCTAACGCTCCGATTCAAGGCTCTAGCGCCGATATTATTAAACTGGCAATGATTCGGGTGCAAGAGTTATTAAAGGATTACGAAGCACAACTGTTATTGCAAGTTCACGACGAACTGATTTTTGAAATGCCGTTAGAAGAATGGATTGAGTTAGAAACTAAAATCAAAGATGTCATGGAAACGGTTATTGATCTTAGCGTGCCGTTAGAGGTGGAAATTCATGGCGGCAATAACTGGATGGAGGCCAAATAACCCTGACCTGAAGGTAGTTTAAAGGTAGGGATGGCGAGGTCGATTTTGATGACTTGACAAAGAATATGGCAATGGCGGGGGCTGAGTAAGATGACATGGCTAACGAAAATTATTGAAGAACTAAGGCTGTAGTCTTCTCAGCCCAAGCTATACACGCCACAGCGACCTAAGACTCGCCGTACCAAGAACTATCAGCCTTCAACTAACCAGCCTACAAATAACCAGCCTTCAAATAACCAGTCTACGAACAACACACCTTACGAAAAAGCATCTGCCATGGGTAAGCGATCGCCCTCCGCCCGTTGGATTCCTCCAGGGCAAATGGTAGAGATCAAAGGACACGTCATTCCTGGTGGCATGGTTTATGTGGGGCAGGGTCTCAAAAGTAGTCATATGGTCCATCAAACCGACCCCTGCTTAATTAACCCCAACCTCAATGTTTCGAGTCGTCCTTACTATGAGGAATACGGACTTAGTTACCATCCTACTTATAGTCGGATAACACCGCAGCATAGGGGAGCTTATCTTAAGTGGTTAGCTGAAGGTCGCCGCGATCGAAGTGTACCTATTGGCTACGTGTGTCTGTTTTTCTATGGTTTAGAGCGGCGAGTCCTCACGGACTATCCAGCTCTAAGTTCTAAAGATGACGTGGATATCGCTGCGGAACTGGCTCAAATCGTCACCGAAGTTGAGGGTCTGTTCAAAACCTACGGCTACACTAGCTCGTTTGGAAACTATGCGTCCAAATTTTTGAGCATGTGTCGGATATTGCAAGATCCAGAAAGCTTGGCTGATCTTGAGCCCTCTTGGGAGCGGAAAGGCTGGGAGCTGCCCCTTGAATTTAAGGTCGTTCTGGGGCGAAAAGTGGCAGCGGGACAGCCCATTTCGCTGGATTGGCTGTGGAACTGGTACATCCATTCAGACCGGGTACAGCTCAAGACGGCGGCCAGCCGATGTGAGACAGAATTTAGAACGCTGTTGAAGGCACAATATCAACAACAGTATGGCGAGGGAATGGTCATCAAGCCCAATAAGCGAAAGTTGGAGGTTCGGTATTATCCCGTCAGTAGCGGTTTTTCCACAGGTGTAACTGTGGACGTTAGAAATATGCCTGATGTGACTTGCTTGTCCTCTCCCCTAAACCGACTACAAGCTCTGATTAATCAATGTGTGGATGTTCTTGATCCCTATAGCCGTTGGCTGGGGCGTTATGGGGATAAGAGCGATCCTAAGCCCAAGTTGGCGTTATTACCTTTGGAGCTGATTGAAGCTGTTGAAGATAAGGGGAGTAGAGATTATATTCGTTTCTTACGTTGTTGGTTGCTGAAGGTGCTGGGGACGGAGAAGCGAGTGGTGGTAAATGGGAAGCAGTTGTTAATGCTCTGGGATGCTGCGATGGAGTCGCCTGATCGCCATGAAAAGGTGACGAAGGGAGAGTCAACGCTGCTCATTCAAGGGTTAGAAAAATTGGGGTTTGGGATTGAGCCTGATGTGCGGTTTGGGGGGAGGCCTCTCAGGGGGGATAGTGCAGTGGTGCTGTTTGCCCTGGGGGATTCAATTGGGGCTGTTCCTGCCCGGTCTTCTGAGAGTAGCGAGCATTACTAGGGGGTGTTATTGGTGCTCCAGTTGGCGGCGATGGTGGTTGGTTCGGGGGCGGCGAGTTCAAAGGCGAGTTCAAAGGCGATCGCCCAGGGTGCCGCACAGGACTATTTGAATTCCTATTTGGAGTCTTTTCCCCGCTTATCGGACGGAGAACGGGCTCGATTGAACGCCCATTTCACATGGCTCTTGCAAGAGAAACTGACATTGCGAGGGGTGAAGGGCAAGCTGAATAAGATGACCGCCGTCGAGAAAGGGGGTATTGCTGATCTTTTGGTGGGGATAGCGGGGGTGGAGGGGGGCGTGAGTCCGCCAAAGGTTGCCACGTTGACTAAGATTTATCCGTTGCTGGGGTTGGAGGCGGTTCAGGTGTATAGCCACGTCCATCAGTGCAGTGCGTCCTCTGCCAATCGCCCTGCGAAGGGACCGATAACGGTGCGACCGGCGGCTCAAACCTCCACAGGGTTCACGATTCCGGAACCGAGCCTGGCGGGCGATCGCGCTCCACACTCGCCCAAGGATGGGACCGATTCCCCTGGGTTTACGTTGGATTTGGCTGCCATTCACCAAAAGGAGCAAGAATCGGCGCAGGTGACAGCCCTATTGGGAGAGTTATTTGACGAGGATGAGCCTGCGGAGACAGGTGCAACGTTTGGCTCTGGGGCGGCGGCGGCGGATCCTCCTAGTGGTGAGCATCATCCAGGTGATGGCGGAGAAGATGGGGGAGAAGATGGGGGGGCGATCGCCGGTTTAGATGCGCTTCATTCCCAATTTCTGCAGATTCTAAGCCAGGAAGCTAGCTGGCAACGGCAGGTTTTAGAGACCCAAGCGGATCAATTAGGGCTCATGCTAGACGGAGCCTTGGAGGTCATTAACGATGCGGCGTTTGAGGTGTGTGATAGCCCCTTAACCGAGGGCGAGGATCCCATTGTGATCGATTCTGACATTTTAGGTGAGCTACTGCCATGACCATTCACCCCCAAACCAACGCGCCCAAAATCAAGGCTAAAGACCGAGATGCCGTTATTCAATCCCTACGGGCAGGGGTGGTTCCTCGCAGTGGGCAACATTTGATTCAAGTGGGGCGAGTACAGGAATTGGAGGCGTTAATTAAAGATTTGGATCGGGTGGGGGCAGGGGGATCATCTAGTCGGTTTGTTATTGGTGCAGGCGCGATCGCTCAATGCGGAACTTATGCGTAATCTTGCTACCCGGACTAAACCCAATGGCGGAGCCCTATCCAGCGTGGTGGAGAAGTTTGTAAGCTCCACATTGACGGAGGCGCGATCGCGGCAGATTAGCCCCGAAGATATTATTCGCGATCGCCTTGAACAACTATCAGAAATGGTCGGTGGCTACGACTTTGCCGAAGTCATCGCCGCCTATTGGCGCGGCTACGACACCGGAGACGACGAGCTGAAATTCAACGCCATACGGTGGCTGCGAGGGGAATTTAGCACCAAAACCGACGCCAAAAACGCATTAGGAATTCGGACCATCATTGATGATGCCAACTTCTACGATCAACTCAAACTGTTTGCTCGATTTGTACAACTCGCTGGCTATCAAGGATTGATGATTTGCTTGGATGAGCTCGTTAACCTTTACAAGCTAGCCAACACCCAAGCCCGCAAAAATAACTACGAGCAAATCCTACGAATTCTCAACGACAGCCTTCAGGGTACCGCCGACGGTCTGGGCTTCATCCTGGGTGGAACCCCAGACTTTCTGATGGATCCCCGCAAAGGACTTTATAGCTATGAAGCCTTACAATCCCGCTTAGCGGAAAACACATTTGCTGGGGATGGCATCGTTGATTTCAGTCACCCAATCATCCGTTTGGCGAACCTGAGCCCAGAAGATTTAGTTGTCTTGCTGCGCAATATTCGCCATGTGTTTGCCATGGGACATTCGGAGCACTATTTACTCTCTGATGAAGAGATTGCGATTTTCCTAAAACATTGTTTCCAACGG
>CALCTI010000032.1 GCA_937894105.1 uncultured cyanobacterium | reverse complement strand
TACCAATTTCAATCAGGTCCGCCCCAGCATCCGCCGCTGCCACAAACTTTTCAGGCTCCACCGCTGACACACAAACCGGCAACTGCACCAACCCTTTGCAATGGCTAACCAGCGCTGGGTCCGCCGCAATATCCACAAAGGTCGCCCCCCCACCCTCCGCCGCTTTCACCACAGCCGCCACTCGCGCCCCGTCAAAATTATTCAAGCCGCTAATTACCTTCAGGGCTTGCCCCGTGGCCAAAGTGCTGTGCAGTTGAGGATTAATGCTCATAATGATCTTTATGATCCTTTCGCTTACAAGATCTTTCGGCTCAAATTCTATCAAACCCTTCTGAACCCCTTCCTTGATGGGCGATCGCCGTTACAAACCTTTGCCCATTTCCAAGTTTCTACTAATTTCTACTGAAACCCTTCTCCACTGAAACACTTTTCTTCGGAAGCAGTTAGCATTGCCTCAATAAAGCACGACGACCAAAGTGCATTGCTGATTTAGGGAGACGGTCCAATGAAAACCCGTGCCGCCGTTGCTTGGGAAGCGGGACAACCCCTCACCATCGAAGAAGTTGAGCTAGACGGTCCCCAAGGCAACGAGGTGCTGGTGCGTTTGGTGGCCACCGGCGTGTGCCATACGGACGCCTACACCCTTTCAGGCAAAGATCCCGAAGGGCTCTTCCCGGCAATTTTGGGCCATGAAGGGGGCGGCATTGTTGAAGCTGTTGGCGGCGACGTAACCACTGTCAAACCGGGGGATCATGTAATTCCCCTGTACGTACCCGAGTGCAAAGCCTGTAAATTTTGTCTCTCGGGCAAAACCAATTTATGTCAGGCTATTCGCGCTACTCAGGGCAAAGGGTTGATGCCTAATGGCACTAGCCGCTTCAAGGCTCGTGGCAAAACTATTTATCACTATATGGGCACTAGCACCTTCAGTGAATATACGGTGTTGCCGGAAATCGCGATCGCCAAAATCAACCCCAAAGCCCCCCTCGATAAAGCCTGTCTCCTGGGCTGCGGTATCACCACTGGCATCGGCGCAGTGCTCAACACCGCCAAAGTGGAACCGGGTTCATCTGTCGCCGTCTTTGGACTTGGGGGTGTTGGGCTAAGCGTGGTTCAGGGGGCAGTTATGGCTCAGGCGGAGCGAATTATTGCCATTGATATCAACCCTGATAAGTTCACCCTTGCTAAGCAGCTTGGGGCTACTGACACCCTTAACCCCAGGGATCTGGACGGTTCTATACAAGGGGCGATCGCCGATTTAACAGACGGCGGCGTGGACTATTCTTTTGAATGCGTAGGCAATGTGAAACTAATGCGAGCTGCCCTTGAGTCCTGCCATAAAGGTTGGGGCGAATCGATTATCGTAGGTGGCGCCGGATCGGTGCATGATATTAGCTCCCGACCGTTTCAGTAAGTGACCGGTCGCGTGTGGCGCGGTACAGCCTTTGGTGGCGTGAAGGGGCGATCGCAGCTTCCTGGATATGTAGACCGCTACCTGTCAGGAGAAATCAAAGTGGAGCCCTTTATCAGTGAAATCATTCCCCTTGACAATATCAACACCGCTTTTGACCTAATGCACCAAGGCAAAACTATCCGATCAGTGGTGATTTATTAGGGTTTATAGCTAATCAACTCTAAAGTTCAATCGCTGCAAGGGTTTCAGCGGATAGTGCAGTTTTAACCTGATACAGCCTTAATCTTGAAAGCGAATAGCTGCCGGAGCTCGATTGGCTAAATCTGGTGCACAGCGTACTAGCTGCCGAAATACTCGGTTATTCATCCACAGTACCAGTGGGTACGGCACCTGACGCGCTAACGCGTTCACCGCGTTATTCGTCGCTGCCAGCAAATTATCCAAATCTTCCACTTGGCTCAATCCGGTGACCATTAACGCTTGGGTATGCCCCGGATTAAGGGCGAATCGATGGCTACGAATTGTGGAACACAAAGTTTGGGCTGAAGGTGACAATTCCAGCTCCGGTAAGTTTCCTGGGCAAGAATGTCGCAGCCGTGAAATTTGCTCTCGCTGCACCGTCGAACTGTTGCACAGCACAATAATCAGAGCAAATTCGCCGCTCTGATTTCGAATCGTCCGTAATAGCCAGTCACGAGCCTGACGCTGGATATCTGAGCTGACATCTTTCTCTGTAAGCGCCTCTGCCGTAGGAGTTAACGTTGCAGCCGCCCCAAACAGCTTAGAACTAGGCGCTGTTGAATCGGACCATAAATAAGAGCTCATAGGGAAGACAGATGTCTGCGCTAATTAAAATCGGAACGTTTAACGATACAGGGTCAGGCGATCGCTACTTACCAGTCAGCGAAATCATCCCATGCCCTTGTCAGACGCTCTCAGTAAATTCTCGGTCTACTTGTAGAAACCACCAAGGAAAATTGGTTTCCGTAGAAATACACTACTGCAATCTCATTTTTAACACACATACCCAAAGGTAGAGATAAATCCAATGAAATCGTCACCTCAGCGCAAGTAGGTAATCATCCTTTAGCCCACCAGATCCCCTTTTTTTCTTAGGGCTCACCCCAGGCTTGCCAAGGAATGTGCCCTCTTATACATTCTCGGAAACGCCGAGCTAGGAGCTTTCGCGTGGTTCAAGTTAGTAGTTCCAATCAGCGATTCAAATCAGTAATTCAAATTAACTATTGTCAAGTTGACTGGCTTGCCACTGGCGAAAACGCTCTGTCTCCTGAAGGGCAGGATTAAGCCCAAACCATCGCCCATCTCCATCGCGATATTCGTAAATCAACATACTTCGCAACAGGGCTTGGTAACTGTCCTCTCCCTTCATCCCTTGTCCTTGGGCCACCTGCAGCAGCAGTTCCCACTCGTTATCGTCAATGGACAAAATCAAGTCATCTCGATAGTCCTTAACGGCGTGCTCCAAGCTGGTGCGGTTAAAGGGGGGATCCTCCTGTTGTAAACACCGATAAAGTAGCCCCAATAAAGTTCTAGGGTGACCGCCACTCACCTGACACAGGCGGTCTAAAGTTTCAGGAGCATCAAAAACTTCTGCGATTGCCTGGGATCGCTCTGCCGACGGAATATCAGGAAACGCTCGCGCTAGAATTGCCTGTCGTAGCAGCTCCATTCCCTGATTAAACTCACCGCCCTGACGGTCTGTTACCGGAATCATCGGCAACACTTTTGGCGCAACCCCACCCCCCAGGCGATTTTTCAAAGACTCATACTCGTCCGAAAAAAGCAGCGCCAGGGGAATCGTATACACCACGTGACAATCCAACCGTCGGAGCTGAGCCCCTCGATCCACAAATAAATATTCCGGCTGGGTCCGCCCCGATGGCATCGCCCGGTTATCCACCCGGTCCAAGTTGTCAACAATAACAACAAGCCCCCGCTTCCCTTTCCTCTCAATAAACTGCTGGCGGGCTTTGTTTAAAACCTCTTCGTTAATTGCCTTAAGAATGCTTTCCGCCCGAGGCTCCAAATATTGCCGTAACTGCTTGCGTAGCTTCGGATTATCTTGGGTTTTTGCTGTCAATTTAGCGATCCCTACCGACAGTTCCGCCTCGCCACCGAACTCGATGGGCGTTTGTAAAAAATCAGCCACTTCAGTAAATAAGTTAGTGAAATAGCCAGGCTTTAGCTTGACGTCAGATTTTTCCAAATTTTCACTAACTTGATGGGTAATAGCCAGCAAAATATCGCTCACATCCACGTCAGCCATGTCTAAATCTTGGCTGGATTCAAAGTACACAACGTGGAAATTTTCTGCTTCTAATTCTGACTTTAGGCGTAATAATTCCGTAGACTTACCACAGCCAATATGGCCGGTGAAGAGCTGGCAGGTGGGATCATCCGGCGAAATACGAGCAATGGTGCGCTTTAGCTCTTCAATAATTTTGCCCCCTCGAACCGGCGCAAAATCAATGTAATACTTCTGATCTTCCGGCACGCTCATGTCGAGGGTTTTTGCCGGGTTGCAAGCTTTAAAAAAGCGCGATAAATCCAAAGGCATAGTTCGAGTTGCTAACTGGAAGTCGTTCCAAAAAAATATTATATAAAATTTAGGTAAAACAGTTTTCTTGGCAAGTGTTGTATTTAAAAATTAAAGACGACTGGAATAGGGGAGAGTTTCAGTCTTTAGGCGCATTTTACACGCTTCATAAGCAACGATGTTGACTCATCATGATGCTGTATTAGCAACGATGCTGTGTTGACTGCCGGGCGATCGCCCACCTGCCATAACCAACCATTACTATCCAGTCCCACCAACGCCGTCATGCTAATGGGCTACGGGGACACTACCATTTTGCTTCAGCATTTTGGACTCAGGCTATAGCCCCCCACAGTGACGCAAGGTAACGTCCTTGAGTCAGCACCTGGGCGATCGCACCATACCCTTGGCGATTTGCCCCATTATTTTTCTGCATTAGCCTTTCCCTGGATTAATCTTATTTGAGAAAAATCTAGACAGTCCTGATAACCTAAAACGAACCACCGTTAGTAAGAATAAGACGGTGACTAGGAGCAGCGTTAGACGATGACGAGGCGTACGGCAGCAAGACGAACGGCATTAAAGCAAAAGGCACTAAAGCAAAAGGCGACAAAACAAAAGGCGATAAAACAAAAGGCGATAAAACAAAATCCAGGAAAGCAACGCTCCAGACAGGGATCAGCCCCAATTCACCCGGTATCGCGGGAGAGCTTGGTCCAGCGCCGATCGCAATTAAAACGGCAGCGATCGGTACAGTTTGTGTGGGGCGGATGGCAGTCTTTAGGGGCGATCGCCCTATTAGTAAGCGCCGGCTGGCTGATTTCTGCTCCCGTGTGGGTAGTGCGATCGCCGGAGCAGATTGCCATTGAGGGCAACACACGCCTTAACGATGCAGAAATTCGGCAACTGCTGGGACTCACTTATCCTCAGTCCCTGTGGCGACTAGATCCTGACGATATTGCCGACAGTCTCAAAGCCCGTGCCCCCATTGATGAAGTTACCGTTACTCGTCAGCTGCTGCCACCGGGTCTAACCGTGCAGATCCAAGAATTACAGCCCGTTGCAGTGGCTCAGCTAATAGCTCCAGTGAGTGGTTCCAATCGTCCCGACTCGTCCCAATCGACGAGCGCCGTTGGACTGATTGATAAAGATGGCAAGTGGATTGAAATTTCCCGCTTCCAACAGGGGAAAAATGGGCGATCGTTACCGCCCTTGAAAGTGACTGCTTCAGGCGATCGCCTAGCTCAACAGTGGCCAGCCCTGTACCGTCAAATCAACCTCGCCCCTGTTCGTATCTCTGCCGTTCAGTGGCAAAATGCCGAAAACTTAATTTTAAAAACTGAGCTAGGCACCGTTTATTTGGGTCCCTTTGGAGCCAATTTTAACGATCAGCTCAATCAACTGGCTAACTTGAAAAACTTGGTGGATCAAATTAATCCAGACACCCTAAGCCACATTGATTTACGTGATCTCAACGCCCCCTTGATTCAAACGAAAGGAGCCCGCCCCGCAGACAAACGAGACAAAGGGCGATCGCTCACCCGTCAGGTTAACTAACCTGTAGATCGAACTTAACTCACTGTTAGAAGAAGCTTTTTTAAGCACGTACTTTTAAAACATTTTTTGGGAACCTTTGCAGGTAAGCGCCGATTAAGCTGGCGTTAAACTAGGGGCTGTCATCAGTTAAGTCTCACGTTCATAAATCTCAAGCTCATAAATCTCAAGCTCAATGTTTGTAAAGGTTTTAGCTTTGAGTTTTGTGTTGCGAAGGGCGCGTACTTCCCACTGCATCAAGCTTCTGGGAGTTAATTGATGGCACGCCCTAGCACTGAGAAAAAAATGCCTTATAAGTCTTCGTAAGACTTGGGCGATCAACTATCACTCCAAAGTTGGCAGGTTAGATGTTGACAAGCCTAAACTGTACTCCTTGCTGGTCATTATCCTGATGCCACAACGGTTCAAGGTGCTCCTTATGGTCATCAGCGCCCTCATGGCGTGCCGTTGTCTTTTCAGGCAACTTACCCTATCTTTGACTAAAGTTAATGCCTTGGCTGGGCCGCTGGGAATCCTTATGCAAAGCAACGCATAGAGCATCCTATGTGCTGCAAGGAACACTTAAGACAATTTCATTTATTAGAGCTATTAATACAACTGAATTAGCCATGACCTTTAAGCGACCTTCCCGGCTAGCTCAACCCAGTTCCAACGCATCATCAGCGCAAAACAGCTCTAACTCTGCGGCCTCCAATAGCCACAGCTCGTATTTCGGGGAAGGGGCCAGTGCCAACGGAGCCACTCCCGATGCTCATTCACAAGGTAGCGATACTGTGCCAAGTAATATTGCACGAATAAAAGTAATTGGCGTCGGGGGCGGCGGCGGTAATGCAGTAAATCGCATGATTGCCAGTGATTTGTCCGGTATTGAGTTTTGGTCTATCAATACCGATGCCCAAACGTTAATTCAGTCCTCCACGCCCCAGCAGTTGCAAATTGGGCAGAAGCTTACCAAGGGATTGGGAGCCGGAGGGGAGCGTACCGTAGGACGAGAAGCTGCAGAAGAGTCCCGTGAAGAAATTGCGGCGGCTTTAGAAGGGTCAGATCTGGTTTTTATTACGGCAGGTATGGGCGGAGGCACTGGCACGGGAGCAGCACCCGTTGTGGCGGAAGTGGCTAAGGAGCAGGGAGCCTTAACCGTTGCTGTGGTGACCCGCCCGTTTAAATTTGAAGGGCGTCGTCGCACCACTCAGGCTGAGCAGGGTATCGCTGAGCTGCAAGAGTATGTGGATACGCTTATTGTGATTCCCAATGATCGCCTGCTGGCGGCGATTCCTGAACAAACGCCGGTGCAGGAGGCATTCCGTTATGCCGATGATGTGCTGCGCCAGGGGGTTCAGGGAATTTCCGACATTATTATGATTCCTGGCTTGGTTAACGTTGACTTTGCTGACGTTAAGGCGGTGATGGCTGATGCGGGATCAGCGCTGATGGGCATTGGCATTGGCTCTGGCAAGTCGCGATCGCGGGATGCGGCCAACGCGGCCATTTCATCACCCCTTTTGGAATCTTCCATTGAAGGTGCCCAGGGCGTTGTATTAAATATTACCGGCGGGGCTGATTTAACCCTTCACGAGGTCAACTCGGCAGCGGAAGCAATTTACGAAGTGGTCGACCCCAATGCCAATATTATTTTTGGCGCCGTTTTGGACGATCGCCTCCAGGGAGAAATTCGGATTACGGTCATCGCCACTGGCTTTTCCGGGGAAGCTGCCGCCACTGTTGGCAGCGTCCAAGCAACCCCGGCTCCTCGAACAGCCCCTGTTCCCCCGAAGTTTCCATCTCAAACCTCAGCAGCGCCTCCCATGCCTACGTCTCCAGCGGGCGATCGCCCTCCCAGCGACGGTTTAGATATTCCCGAATTCCTCCAGCGACGACGTAATAATCCCAATACTGGCCGCTAATTTCTACCACTAATTTCCACTAATTTTCAGGGAAAGAATTATGGCAAGTGGCTCGGTGCCCACTGCTTTAACCATTGCCGGTTCCGACAGTGGAGGGGGAGCAGGACTGCAAGCTGACCTACGCACTTTTGCGATGCACTGCGTTCACGGCATGAGTGCTGTCACCTGTGTCACTGCCCAAAACACCCTGGGCGTAAACCGGGTGGATGCTTTGCCTGCCGAAGGAGTCGCTGCTCAAATTGATGCCGTAGCGGATGATATTGACATTAACGCGGCAAAAACCGGCATGTTGCTAAACGCGTCCATTATTGAAACGGTGGCGGATCGGGTAAAGCACTGGCAAATTCAGCAGCTAGTGGTGGATCCGGTGATGGTGTCTCGAACGGGTGCTCAGCTTATTGATCAAACTGCTGTGGAGACCTTGCGCGATTCCCTGTTGCCAATGGCGCTAATTACCACTCCCAACTCCTACGAAACCCAACTTTTAACGGGCATGCCCCTGAATTCCCTGGGTGAGATGAAGGCGGCGGCGGCGGAAATTCTGAATATGGGCCCCCAGTGCGTTCTGATCAAAGGCGGCGGGTTGGTGGCAGATTTGCAGGGGGTGGACATGTGGATGGATGGCACGTCGGGGGAATGTACCGTACTGCGAACAGAACTGGTAGAGACACCCCATACTCATGGCACCGGCTGTACTTTGGCAGCAGCGAGCGCCGCAAACCTTGCCCGTGGACTCGCCCCGCTGATAGCTGCCCAAGACGCCAAAAATTACGTCACCAATGCCCTGAAATATTCCCTGGCGATCGGTCGCGGCCAGGGACCTGTCGGGCACTTTTATCCTTTAATCAAGTCGCTCAAGTCGCTAGCTGTCACTCAGTAATCATCAATGAGCAAAGGCTGGACTACCTAGGGGCTGTCATCAATTGAATCCCTAAGTCAAGAGCCGTAGGGGTTTCAGCTCCTAGCCTTGTTTGTTTTAAAGGGCGCGTACTCCTACTGCATAAGGCTTCTGGAGATTAATTGATGACACGCCCTAGGCACCGTAGCGATTTTGGTGCCATTTCCAGGCGTGGGCAATAATGCTGTCAATATCAGCATACTTTGGCTGCCAGCCCAAAATAGTCGTGGCTCGCTCAGCACTGCCCACCAACGTGGGAGCATCTCCCGGGCGGCGATCATCCACTTTCACCGTAAACTCCTTGCCGGTGATTGCCTTAGACGCCTCAATAATTTCCTTTACCGAAAACCCATTGCCGTTGCCCAAATTAAACTTGGTTGATTTTCCCCCCTTCAGCAAGTACTGAAGTCCCAGCACATGGGCATTAGCCAGGTCACTCACATGGATATAGTCCCGCACACAGGTGCCATCGGGCGTATCGTAATCAGTGCCGTAAATACTAATAAAATCGCGCTTGCCCATAGCCGTCCGCAGCACCAACGGCACTAAATGGGTTTCATGGGCGCGGGCTTCCCCCAACCGCCCTTCAGGATCCGCCCCAGCAGCGTTGAAATACCGGAAACACACGGACCGCGTCCCGTGGGCTACCTCAAAGTCATCTAAAATCTGTTCCACCATTAACTTGCTGGTGCCGTAGGGACTGACAGGATTCTGCGGGTGATCATCGGGAATCGGCAAGGTTTCAGGCACGCCATAGGTGGCGCAGGTGGATGAAAAAATAAATTTGTCAATATCCGCAGCAACGGCAGCCTCCAGCAACGTTAACGTGCCAAAAACGTTGTTTTGATAGTATTTTCCTGGATCTCGCACCGACTCACCCACTTCGATATAAGCCGCAAAGTGCATGATCCCGTCGATTTTGCGATCGCGAAAAAGCTGATCTAATAGGGAGCGATCGCTAATATCCCCCTTAATCAGCTCCACCTTAAGCACCGAATCCACCAAATCCTGGTGCCCGCAGCTTAAATCATCCAAAATCACCACGTCATAGCCTGCCTGCTTCAACGCCAGCGCCGCGTGGGAGCCAATATAGCCCGCTCCCCCCGTCACCAAAACCGTTCCCTGCGCCGCTATGTTGTTCCTATCCACGTGTTCGAATCCTGGCTACTACGTTATTCCCTAGGGGTCGCGACACTCAAGCCGCCATAAACTGTCCGTCAAAACCCATGACAGTCAATCGTACCGCTGCTTGTACCGTCACTTTTTCCGTCATTTATATTGCCACCTGTGCCGTTACGATTTACCGACAGATTTACCTTTCACTAAGGCAGTAATGTATCCCAACTGGCTGTAGGCGTAAACCAGGTTATCAAAACACATTGGCAGATTGTTAATGTACTTAACGCACTTCGCCAGCCCTCGCAACAGCCCTTCCGTCCCCCGCCACATTCGACCCGAGGGCATATCCCCACACAACTCTTCCCGGTGATACTCACTGACCCCTTGCCACCAGCCACGGCTCATAAACCAGCGCTTCCTAACCCGCTCCGGTGCCACCTGGTGATCCACGATCGCCGAGGGCACATAGACCACCTTCCAGCCCCCTTCCAGTACACGCTGGGTCATATACAGCTCCTCATTGGAGAGCAAATTTTTACCGGTGCGCCCCAGGGTGGCATCAAACCCATCCAGAGCCTCCCACACTTCCCGCCGCATAGAATAATTTACACCGCGGGGAGTCATGCCGGGGTTGGTAATAAAGGTAACGTCTGCCCCCAGGTTGTAAGCGCCCAGGTGCCCCGCTAAATTTTGCGACAGCCAGCGCGGGTGGGAATAGCCCCTAGGCCACAGCAGGTCAACGCGCCCCCCGGCGACGCCAATTTTAGAATCCCTTTCGTACACTGCCCACAGTTCCTTGAGCCAGGTTTTTGAGGCGATCGCATCATCATCCATATAGGCAATAACGGGGGAGCGGGTTACCTCAAAACCGCAGTTTCGGGCGTGGCTCAACCCCTGGCGGGATTCGTAAACGTAACGTATCCGGCGATCGCCCAAATAGGGCTCTACCACCTGCTTTGTATTATCAGTAGACGCATTGTCCACTACCACCGCTTCAAAATCGTCAAACTCTTGAACCAGCAAACTTTCAATGGCGGCTCCGAGATATTCAGCACGGTTGTAGGTGCAAATAACAACGGAGATTTTGTGGGCGATCAGCTCAGACATATCTCAATTTTGGGCTCATTTTGGGCTCGGGGATCTAGATTCAGCGGCAACGTGAACCTACTGCGGCTTGTCAATGAAATATGAACGTCAATTTCGTTAGTTCGTTAGTGCTTATTTTGTTAGTCCTCTAGCGTTCGGCACAGGATTAACACAACGGTGATAGTTACCCCTTCGCCAACACATCCTCTACACCCCTCACGGAAACAAATTAGGTGCCAAACTTTACCCGCTGTTTTGAGTTGCTTTCGCACACGGCGTCCTGGCATTGTTATAGCCTAATCCTCAGCCTGCCAAGGTTTAAATCAGGAATATCGAGTCAGAATGCGGAGCAGCAAGCCCGTTAAACATAACGCTTAAACCTATGGCAGCCAGCGCGGTTGGGTTCCCATAATCGGCAGTGCTTCTGGCTGGGGGACAGTGTCTTCCTGGTTCTGAGCAGGAAGGGCTTTTAGCAACCAAAGCTGACTGATCGTGGACGCATACTCAAGAGATTCCGTCGTCGATATAGCCCTATTTTGCCCCGTTTCAGCCTGCACCGTAGCCCTCGAGCCAGAATCGCCTTCTACATTTCTCTCTACATTTCCCTCTACATTCTCCCCTGCGTCGTCATCCTGCACGATCACCGGACGGGAGAACAGCAGCGATCGCCCATCGGGAGCCAAATCCACTTGAATCTCCTGGCTATTGGGCAACAGCAACAGGGGCTGACTCTCCTCCGTCCCTAAATCAAAAACTGCAATATAGGGCTGCTCCTGGTAATTGTCCGCACCGGGATCGCCGATAATTTCCGCCAATAAACAGTACAGCCACTGACCGTTGGGGGAAAATTCAGCGCTGCGAATGGACCCGTTAATATTGCCCAGCTCTACTTCGTCCCCGTTGTTGCGGGCAATGTAGAGCGATCGCGTATAGTCCTCGTTAAATTTCACCAGGGCAGCGGCGGTACCGTCGGGGGAAAAATTTAGTAGCTCGCCAAATTTCGGCAAAAAATCCAGGGGCTCAATTTTTCGCCGAAATTTAGCGAGCTGCTGCCCCCTGTCGGCGGACGAATCCGGCAATGGCATAATTGCGAGCCGCTCCCCCTGGGTCATGGACAGGGACTGACTGTCCGGGGCAATTAAAAACTCTCCCCCCTGTTCCGTGGGCACCTGCTCCGGCGGTTTCCCATTCACAATGACCCACAGCCCAAACTCATCGGTACGCTCCCGATCCACCCGCTGTACCACAATCGTTTGACCATTGGGCGCTAGGTCAAATTTAAGGTTCTGATATTTATCCGAGCTCAGGATTAAGGTTAATTCCCCCGCCGGGTTAGGGCGATCACTAAACAGGTTTCCAAACCACCTTTGCACCCTCTCCAGAAAAGAGGCACCGTTATTGGGCGATCGCCCTAGCCCCGTGGTTACCGTGTAAAGCTGCTGCTCCGAAATATTGACGCCAATATCTTCCCCATCATCAGCCCCATCCGGTACCACACTGGCTCCAAATAAAATGCGATCGCGATCAGGAAACGGCAGAAAATCTGTAACCCTCAACTCCGGCGGCGTTAGCAACGTCTTGACCTGCTGGGTCACGTTGTACAGCACCAGGCGATCGCGCTCGTCTTGATCCACACCCACGTAAGCCAAAATTTCATCCCGCCCGGAAAAAGTGCCGCTAAAAGGCTCAAAATCCTGCACATCCTTACTCAAACCAATGGGTAACGTTTTTGCCCCCTCCAGCCGCATCGAAAACGTCTTCCCGTAGGGCACCGGCTCGTCAATGGTATACGCCATGCGCGCCCCGGACCAGCTAAAACGCCCCGGCAATGGCGGTCGTATCGTTAAATTTTGTTCAACGCTATCCCGGTCCACCGGTCGATTAAAAGTCAAAATAAACGCCCGGTCCGGGGCCGCTAATGCGCGATTCCCCCAGGAAAATGATCGCACCTGAGCCGCCGAATTATCTCCTAGTAGCAGCAACAGGGCGATCGCCACCGTTACCAACGCCAGGACCGCCCCAACCGCCCACCCCACTGACGAGACTCACCACCAACATGTATACAAAAGTCCGCGGCCCCAGACCGT
>CALCTI010000031.1 GCA_937894105.1 uncultured cyanobacterium | reverse complement strand
ATTGTGTCGCTCCCCCTGCCCCCAAACAAATAATCATTGCCCCCAAATCCAAACACCAGATCATATCCCTGACCTGCCGTAATCAAATCGTAAACCTGCCTCCCTTCTAGTCGGCTAGATACAGGACCGTCGGCAATTTGGTTGGCAACCGTTCCCGGTGCGGGCGCTCCTAGGGCTGTCACCTGGGAAATAATAGCGTTGGTGTCGACAGCGCCCGCTCCAGACGGGATCACCGTTGCCGCAATGGGAAAGTTATAAAACGCCGTATCAGGGTCATTGGATTGGACCACAAAGTTTCCACCAATATCCCCCACCGTTATCCGAAATACCGTAATGGGAATTGTCCGCTGCTGGTTTGGGGGCAGCAAAAAGGGACCTTCCCGAAGCTGCGCCGCAAGATTGGAATCTAGGGAAAAGCCAGGCGGTAAGGAGATATCAGCAATCACCAGGGTATTGCTGCCAGCATTAGCAAAGAGAAAGTCTAGGCTTTGGGGAATACCGGAAACGATGGTGGGAAAGACGATCGCGTTGGGAGTGCCGTCAGGGATAAGACCACTGCTTGCCAGGGCGATCGCAATATTCGGTTCAGTCATAGGGGAAGTCGCAAAAGAAGAATCGCAAAACTAAAGTTCGCCAAGCAATTTGCACAGCGCAATCTTTAACGGGCGCAATGGGGTGGGCTTTTACAAGCGCATCCCTAATCTAACCTTGGAATCTTGACGCACAAAGTAATCTCCCCAAAGTGTTGGCGAGGTCAATAAATTTCAGTTAGTCGCTACGAACCTGGCTGGCTCTCCCCTTAAAAATCACCCCAACAAAGAGAGGCTAGATCTAGTAGACCCGCCTCTTTATAAGAATGCTCATTGCTTATTTCAAAAAACAAAAGCTATTTAATTTTGGTGTTGATTAATTTTGGCGCTGACCTTAGTGTCCCTAACTAGAGCTTTCCAGCTTCCATACCGCTTACCAGAACCCTACCCTAAACCTATCAAGCTTAGAGCTTTGGAACCGAAGCCTTGCAATAGAAACTCTACGAATAGAAGCCCTAAGAACTAGCGGTTTGAGTAGCCAAAAGATCCTTCAACTTAGATAGCTCACCAGCCCACCGGGGATCAGGCTGAGCAGAAGCCGTTGCATCTCCTAGGGTTGCGGAACCACGACGCTTTTTACCTGTCCCAGAGCGACGGTTATTCTTAGCCGCCTTTGCACCGTTACCTTCCGCCTCTTCGGAGCGAGGGGATGCCTTTTCAACCTTCAACTTGCTTTCGTTAAAGTCGTAGCCATTAAACTTAGCAATAATCGATTCGGCCTGAGCATCATCAGGAACGGTAACAAATGCAAAACCCCGGCATTTACCAGTTTTATGGTCAGTGATCAGCTTGGTTGAAGTTAGCTCGCCACCTTCTTTTAACAAGGTCTCCAGATCAGTGCGCTCCACCTCTTTCGGCAGGTTACCAACGTATAAACGGACGGACATGTGACGTACTCCCCTTTAAGGACTTAGACGACTTTGAAACTTGTTCGGTGAATAACGACATTAAGAACCTGTGTCCAACACCACGCCGTAAACCTAGACTTACTGACCGCAACCTACGTTGAACTATCTAAATGTGAAGCTAATACCTGAATACTTTGTAAAAGCAAAAGTGGATCAAACTAGCAACGACTAGACCTTGCAATCTAGCTTTGGGTCACCTTTATTAGCCTTACAATTTCGCCCAAAGGTGCTTGTTTTAGACACTTAAGCTGCCTTAAATTGGGCAGCGATGGCTGTTTAACACTGAGTAAATCTATACTGCTTCGCTGGAAACAAAGTGTATCACGGATGTTTGTGGAATATGACTAAACCTTTAGAAAATGGGCAACTCAAGAGACTTCGCCAGGAAAGATAAGCTTAAAAGTCACCTGGGGTATTACTTGAAAATTAATTGACTTACGATTCCAGCCCGGTACATCCGTTGAGTAAACAGCGGTGGATAGGATGCTCGTGTGAAGACTTAAGCCTTTTTCAAGCCATTCCCTGATCGCTAAGAAATGTAACACATTTGACTTGTGTTGTCTGTAGCATGGGGTGTTTTGGGAATAGCTAGAGCCCGCGATTTAGAATCCATAGTCCTAAAGCGATCGCCCCAATGGACAGTCCCGTTGACCACAGGGGATGCCCATCGATTTTGGTCCAAGACTTTTTGATCAGCACATGGTTTGGGGCATTTTTATGATTCAAAATGTCCACGTCTAGCCAGGGGGTTGATCCTCGCCGCAGCCAGCCCACCACTTCGACGGGTTGGTTGGGTTTAATGGGGCGAATCCAATAATTCCACAGTTTGCCCAAGTGTCCGAAGCGGTTTCCCAGGTGCAGCCGTATGGTGCCAGTGTCCGTTTGGAGCCACCACTGTTGCCCTAACAGGTTATAGCTGGGCGATCGCCCTAGGAGCTGCCCCTGAAGGCGAACCACGCGGCTATTTACCGGTAGTGCATTGGGGTCATTTAGCTCGGCGGCAAGGGGGCGCTCTGGGGTGGCGCTGGTGGCGAGACCAAGGGTTTTAATGTCGGGAAAAAAGCTGTTAACGCGAATAATGGTGCCCGCGCCGAACCCTAGTAGGGCGAAGCCCACCAGGAGGGAGCGATCGCCATACATCCAGTCCAGCCCCCGCAGGTTCAGAATCTCCCCAATACCGCCGGGCATCCACAGCAGTACGCCAATGATCATGCCCACAATGGCTCCAATCATGGGAGCGCACTGGTTCCATAGGGTAAAAGGGGTGGGCGGCAAGCAGGCGGTGCCGACGCGCGGTAGGTATGCCAAGGTTTGGCGATCCCCATTGTCGCTGCTTAAGTCCCACTCCGGTTCCAACTTCCACCGCTCCGCCCACTGACTATGGCGAAATAGGCGATCGCCTAGGGTGGGATGGGTGCTGTTGGACCGCAGCCAGTGGCGATAGGGGTTGCGGCGCTCCCACTGTAAATAGGGCTCTAGGGGGCTATGGGAGTACAGGCTGCCGACGGGGATTCCCTGGGCGGGAGGCACGGGCAAAAGCAGTTGGGTGAGCTCCAGCAGGGGGGAAATGGATTTTTCCTGGTGCAGCCGGTGGGTGGTGGCGATCGCCAATTTGACCAACGCCCGAGACAGACCGTTGGGATCTCCCGTGGATAACACCCCCTGGCGATCGCCGTAGCCTATGCGTGATCGGGACAGCCATAGCAGCGGCCACCGTCCCAAGCAAAACAGTTCGTAGCTGACGGCAGATACGGCGATCGCCAAAGCACGAGGAACGGGCATTTGCCACCGGTCAATCATCTTTGCTGCGCCCCAGTAGGCACCGTAAGGGATCGCCAAAATCAGCGTCCCCCAGCCCATCACCCGCATATCGCCCGTAATAATATGCCCCAGTTCTGCCCCCACTAGGGCCGCCAGCTCCCCATCATTCATTGCTTCTAGTGCTCCCTGACTAATCACAACCCGAGCGTTAGCCTGGCGCGAGCCATAGCTAAACAGCACCGGATCCAAGGTGGGCAATAGCACAAGCTGGGGAATGGGGATTTTATGACGACGACACTGGCGCTGGAGCAGCCGCCCGGTTTCGGGACGCTGACCGTTTAAATCTAGTAGCCGCAGGGTGCGCCCCTGGTATAACCTCTTTAGCCCTTCGTCCAGCAGCCACGGCGTCGCCGCTAACAGGGCGGCGAAAATTAGCCAAATTCCGATAAAACTTCCTGGCCTTAGGGGCACAAGCTCTAAATCGCTCGTGGGAAGCCAAGTAACCCTAAAAATAATCTGGTTGTATAGCCACGACAGGATCACAAAGGGGAAGGTGGCGAATCCCCCAAAGGCAATCACCGATAACCCTTGCAGTCCCTGATATTCCAAAGCTGGCGCTCCCGGCAAGGTGCCCCACCGCTCGATTTTTTCCCCGTTTTGCCATTGGGGTGCGTAAGGCTGGGGTCCGCTGCCCGTGTCATTGGTTCGGGCGTTTCTGGGATCCATACCTGAGGTTGCCGACTCAGACGCGTTGGGATTAATCACCACTCGCTGGCAGAGTGCTGGCGGCGGGGATGGGGCGATCGCCGAAGAATTTACGGTTGAAGAATTTACGGTTGAAGCGTTTGCCGTTGAAGCGTTTGCCGTTGAAGATTGAACGGGGGACTGAACGGGTGTGCCATTGGAGGATTGGAGGGAAGACGACGCAGGAGGCGCGGCGGAAGCCGGAGCCTGCGGAGAAACCTGTGGGCGAACAATCTTGCGAAGGGGAGCAACGGAGAGGGGCTGAAAATCAGGACCAGGGACCTTTGCTTCATCGTTTGCCCCATCGTTTTCGCTGTCGCCTCCATCGTTGTCGCCCTCTAGGGGCATAAATCCACTATCGACCGCTGTTTCTTGGTCAGGTGGGGGGGCTGGTGAATGGGCAGTTGGGTAAAGGCGATGCCAAATACTGTCGGCGCGAAAGCGGACCTGAGGAATTAAAAGGGAATTGAGCTGCTGCACCAATGCATGAGCTGCCGCGAATTGCCCCGATTCTCCATAGGCTTGAAATAGTCCCAGCGCCGCCTTGAGGCGTTCATTTCCCGGTCCCAGGCGATCGCCCATCACCGGCTTTAAAAGGGCGATCGCCTGGGGATACTGCTGATGCTGAAGCGCCCGTAATCCCTCGGCCACAATGCGCTGATAATCCGTTGAGGAAGATGCCATGACCTCGCCCTAATCTTGCAAAAAACCTGACGTAGGAAAATCCGTAAAAATCGCGATGCCACCGCGCCTCCCAGCATAGCCCAGGATTTTTGGCGATCACCAACGCTCACCCTCGTTTTAGTAGGTCGTCAATTGTTGCCAATTCTGCGTCCGTGGGGTGCCAACGACACACCTTGAAATCCACCGTTAATTTGTGGTCTAGCTTAACCCCTTCCGCCTCTAGGAGCGATCGCTGAAAAAAATCTGACCCATTGCGAAACACCGACTCCGACACCTGCCCCTTCGCATTAATCACCCGCTGCCACGGAATATCGCCGCCCTCCGCCACCCGAAACAACGCATAGCCAACCAGTCGCGCCTTGCCCCCATACCCAGCCAGCTCGGCAATTTGCCCGTAGGTAGCCACCTTACCAAAAGGAATCAACCGCACCACCGCGTAAATCTTGTCGTAGGCGTTTTGTTTTGCCTGCTTAGCTTCATCTGATTGTTTAGATGATTGACGCCCCATACTTCCCCCTAACACCCATCTTTACCCTGCCTTAGGGACAGAGGTGACAATCGCCGCTTACCAATTGCAATAACTCTCTCCGGAGCCGTTTTACGCACCTTACCAAAGCAAAAGAGCCTGCCCCAAAGGACAGACTCTCAAGATTAAGAACTGCGACTCAGCTAACTACGCTGACTTGCTATCTGAGCCGCTGCTCTTTCCACAATCAGTGGTCAAGTTAACCAAATCAATGGTTTAGAACTTGAAGGTGGTCCGCACAACACCAACAACGGCCGCATCGTTGTCGTCGTCATTGTTAGGGCTGGTCAGGAACAATACTGCCGGAGTAACGGCAATGTTGCTGTTGAGCTTGATCTTATAAAGCGCCTCAATGTGGAAGGTGGGATCATCCTCGTCTACGCCGTCGCCATCGATTACGTAAGGAGGCTGACCGACGATGATACCGCCCACATTGCCTTCCTTGAACAGGTCGGGGAAAGCTAGATGAACAGCCCAGTTAAACAGAGTTGCTTCATCATTGCCCTCAATTTCATCAGTGAAAGCCGCACTAGCCCAACCACTGATGTTGAAGCCGTCAGAAATGCGAGCACTGGTTTGAATACCAATGTTGTGGCTTCGAACTGCTGCATCACCGCCGAAGGGGCGACGGCTAGACCGACCACCGGTACCACCAGTTAGGTCATTTCCAGGGGTGAAGTAGCGATAGGAGTACGCTAGACCAACCTTCCAAGTGTCGGTAATTTTGTAGGTTGCCGATGCCGTGGCGCTGTATTCACCATTGAATAGACCGTTGCCTTCGGTGGGATCATCTGCATCGTCTGCTAGATAAGTGACAGCGGCAGAAAAGCGATCTTTCTTATAGCTAATACCGCCACCAATACCGTCGGGACCACGGAAGATTAGGGGGTCACGGCGAGAGAAGCGGAATACTGCACCACTACCAGAGCTGGCGAAGAAGGGGTTCACAACATCGTGAACATTATTCAGACCAAGACCAAGGGCACTGACGTAGGCGCGGAAGCCATCGCCAAACGGGAAGCGATAGTAAACATCATAGGCTTCAAAGATGTTTCCATCACGTGCTTCAAATCCGAAACGGGCCTGAACAGTTCGATCGCCAAAATAGCGAGCACTATTACCAGTTTGCAGACGCACACGCAGGCGATCCTTACCCGTGAAGCTAGTGTCAAAGTTCAAACGAACCCGTTGGGAGAAGGTGACCTGGTCTAGGTCAGAATCTTCTCCATCGAAGTCAGGGTCGTTCGAACCAGCCAAAGCGAAGATTACTTCACCTCTTAGCTTGGTAGTAGTGGAGAACTGGTTTGCTTCTAGCTCGGTGGTGCGGGCTTCTAGGGCATCCACGCGACCACGGATCTCAGCCAACTCAGCAGCAAATTCTTCTTGCAGGCGCTGAAGGGTTTGTAGGTCTTCCTTCGTCGCCAAGGGGTCGGTTGATGCGGCAATCAACTCGTTAACGCGGTCTAGGCAAGCGTTTAAGCCAGCGGCAAACTCGTAACGGGTTAGGGCTCGGTTACCGCGGTAGGTACCGTCGGGATAACCAGCGATGCAGCCATAACGTTCAACCAAGGACTGAAGCGCTTGGAATGCCCAGTCGGTCGGAGATACATCAGACAATTGGGAAACAGAGGTTACCTGCTCCATAGAGCCGATGCCGTCATCAAAGTTCTCAGAAGCGGCGATCGCCTCAATACTGCTGTCGTCGATTGCGATTTCATTCGCCAGGGCAGAACCCTGGGCAACCATCATCGAAGCACCCAAAAGCACGGGGCTTACGCGGATTGCATTCCACAAAACATTTAACATTGAGAGTTTTCCTCACACCTATTTGGATCCAACACGAGCAGGATGAAGGAAGTCTGTGCAGGTTGCTCAGTACCGTAAATCCAGCGGTAGCCATAGCTACCCAAATCGTAAGGCTCACTAATGAAAAAATAAGCAATTTATTGACAGATTGCAATACCCTCCCGCAATTGTTGTTCTGACCATTACCTAGCCTTAACCTAGTGTCGATGGGGGTTTAAGGGGCGTTTAGCGTCGCCATAGGACAACTTTAAATATGTAAGATATGCAACTCTAATAAGCAAAATTGACAAATAAATGTCGCCAAAATTACTCAGAAAAGTTGGCTCAGGTTTTAGTCAACATTGGGGTAGTTGGATTTAGGGGTACTGGATTTAGGGCAGCTGACGAATTGCGACAATGGCAGGCATGGGGACAGCGTTGGGCGATCGCCGGGGCCAGTTAGATCCAATCGGAACCCGTCGCTGTTGCATAAATGGGGTGCCGTCGGTGGCGAGGAGGGGAATAGTGGCGACAGTTTCTGCTGAATTTTTACGCACGCCACTGGCCTCTCCCGGATGTTGCACCGCTAAAAATAGACTTTCGGGATGGGTGTCCGTTGCGGGCACAAAATAGGGACCGGTCATTTCCACGTCCATGGGACCGTAAGCAAAGAGCTGGGGAATGCCCGCATTGTGTCCGGAGCGGGGAATACACCATAGGGAATTGTTGCCGTAAATTGCGCTGAGTTGGGCGGGGTGGAGGAGGTTGCCGTTGGAGTCGCGGCGATCGCTCCTTAAAGAGCGATTCAACACCCCGCCGGAGGTGTCCGTTACAAACCATAAGTTGTCCTTGGAATCCAGCGCTAAATTATCAGGATTTGTAAATCCACCGCCCCCATGAGCTGCCTCGCCACCGGTGACAAAGGGCAGCCAGGTAAAGCTAAGGGCACCCGGCTGGTTTTGGTCTTCGCGAAGTTTAAAAATCCAGCCCTGGTCGTGTTGCCCGTCGGCGTGGATAGGTCCTTTGGGGAGAGGCTGAAAAATATCCCGCTGGGGACCGCCCTCCCTGGAGCTGGCCGTGCCTGAGGTAAAGGCTACAAATAAATTACCGCTGCGATCAATTTCCAAATCTTCCGGGCGGGCGGTGCATGTGGCTCCGGCAGCACTGCCTGCATAATGGGCGTCGATTAGAATTGCCCCCTGCTTTTCCTCCGCGCTGCCGGTGTACAGGTCGCCGAGGGTTTGATATTGCTGGGCGAAACTGGCGGTGATTTCGTCGTCTTTTATCAGTTCCCAACCCCCGTTAGGGCGGCGTGGCAATGCCAGGGCCCCCCCCAATTGAGCACTGGGCTTTTGAGGATTGACGGGGGTGTTGGGGGTTAGGGGGATCCAGGTGCCGGTGCCCTCGGCGTTAAAGCGGGCAGCGTAAAGGGTGCCTGCTTCAAAAAGCTTGGAATTCTGTTTGTCCTTAGGATTGGTTATGGTGCCTGTGCTGATGAATTTATAGAAGTGTCCGCTGCGGCGATCGCATCCGGAATACACCACCAGGGGATGCCCGGTTTCCGCCCGCACGGCCACTGCCTCATGGCGATAGCGCCCTAATAGGGTGTGCTTGGTACCAAAGTCATCAGGATTGAGCGGGTCAATTTCCACCATCCATCCATATTTATTACCCCCATAGCCCAGCAGACTGCCACTGCCACCAACGCCGCGCCGGGAAACGGAAAAGGGGCGATCGCTGGGGAGAAAGGCACTCCCATCGGGATACACCGACTCCGGAACCCAGCTTTGGAAATTTTCCTCGGCGCTAAGTACCGTCCCCCAGGGAGTGTGCCCCCCAGCACAGTTGCCAAAGGTGCCGACGATGGAGTCGCCCCATTGATCCTGGTACCCTTGCACCATTTTTTTGCGGAATACCGCTGCTGCCGGCCCCGTGCACTTTAGCAGTCGTCGTTTATCGTCGAATCCTGCTAAGCCCGAGATCCGGCGATCATATTTAGATGACTTCTGCCGCCATTGTCCGTCCGCACCTCGCGCCACCCCCATAACCCCCACGCCCACATCGTATAGGGACGCTTTTTCTAGGGTTAATACAGCGGATCGTCCCGCTTCCGATTGGGGTAATCGCTGGGCGTAAAGCCCTGTTTGTCCCGCCGCTTTGACCGCCGTAATAGCCGCATCTAACGGCAGTGAATCGTCAAAGATCTCCCCGTAACCTGCGAACCAGGGAATGCCGCTGATGTATTCAAAATTAATCGTCAACACCCCTTCGTCGGGCCCCGTTGGCGTGAAATGCAGGTAGTCGTTGTTGTAGCCCAGGCGATCGCCATTACTTAAATAATCGCCCCATTGCCCCACGATGTCGTAGGTGTAGCCTTCCGGTACAACCACATCGTCCTGCACCGTAAACGTAGCGTAGTGAATCATATGCTCGGCGGTGGGTCGAGATTCAGCGGCGCTGGGAGCGGCGCTGGGAATTGGCTGGAACTGGGAAAATTCTTCTGTGATGCCCTTTGGGCTGGAATCGGCTTGGAGTATGCCCTCCGGTCCTAATGGGGAAGAGCGTTCACTTCCTAGGGCAACGGTGCTGATGCTAGCCCCGAAAAACAGTAAAAATTCGCGTCGTTTGAAGCCCATGGTAATGCCCAGCCATAAAGACGATTCCTCCAAAAGCGTAAAAGATCTCACTTACTAGGGGCTGTCATCATTTAAATCTCAAAGTCAGTAGCCGTGAGGGTTTCAGCCCCTAGCACTTTCCATTTTAAAAGGGCGTGTACTCCCCACTGCGTAAAGC